>JAWODX010000091.1:0-9193 GCA_046483085.1 Planctomycetota bacterium | reverse complement strand
GGCGTTCAGCCGGGAGGGGAAGTACCTGCGCCAGGTCTTCCCGGGCCCGGCGAACCTGCCGCCCGAGAACCGGGCGGGCTGGCCGCGGTTCAAGCGGGCCGACGGCGTCGAGGTCCCCGTGGTCTATCACCTGCTCAGCCGAAGCGTGTACCCCGGGGCGGTGCTGCACCATCGGATGTTCCCGGTGGTCACGAAGGACGGCCGGCTGATCGTGCTGAGCGGGGCGCCGCGCGGGACGATCATCAAGCACCCGGACGCCCGGGGCGGGCGGCGGCTGCTCATCCTGGGTACCGACGGGAGCGTGCCCGAGGACTTCCTCGGCCCGGTCGTCTGCGGGAACGTCGGCGGGTTCGGCCACATCGCCCTCTCGCCCGACGAGAAGACGGTCTACGTGACCGGGCTGGTGAGCACCGGGAAGAAGGGCAAGGGCCCGCAGCACGTGGTCTACCGCCTGCCGCTCGACGGCTCGGCGAAGAGCGAGGTGCTGATCGGGGCGCTCTACCGGGCCGGCGGCGGGAAGACCGGGCTGAACGATCCGCAGGGGATCGCGACCGACGCCGACGGGAACATTTACGTCGGGGACTACGGCAACGACCGCGTCGCCATCTTCAAGCCGGGCGGCGCGTACCTCGACGAGATCCCGGTCGAGCGGCCCGACACCGTCTGCGTGAGCCGGGAGACCGGCGCCGTCTACGTCGTCCAGCTCGAGAAGCGGAAATACGACCACACGCACCAGTGGTACTACGCAAGCTCGCACAACTGGAAGGTGAAGCGGATCGCGAAGTTCGGCGGCCTGGAGGACAAGGCGCAGAAGGCGACGTGGATGAAGACATTCCGGTCGCGTTGGGGCGGGGGCGGGTTCCTCGCACTCGACGAGTCGGGCGAGCGGCCGGCGCTGTGGGTCAGTGGCCTGACCTACGGCGGCGGCCCGGTCATCCGGGCCGAGGACCGCGGGGACAAGATCGTCGAGACAGGCATGCCGCTGCGGGCCGGGATGTCGAGGACCGAGCAGCCGCTGCCCGGCGTCGGCGACGTGGCGCTGATCGGCGACACGCTGCTGGCCCGGATGCCGACGTTCGGCAACGCGCGGCGGCCGACGGCGTATGCCTACGACGCCCGCACGGGCGAGCCGAAGCCGCTGTACACCTTCCGGGCGCCCGGCGGCAAGAAGGAGAACTACTGGCACCTGGTCTACGGCGAGGTCACGTCGGGCAAGGATGGGCGGATCTACGTGCACGCGGGAGACAACCTCCGGCGGTACAGCGCGGCCGGCAAGGGCGTGCCGTTCGACGCCACCGGCGAGCACGTCATCAAGGGCCTGGAGTTCGACCGGCACACGCACACGTCGACGCTCTTCGCGACGAAGGAGGGCGACGTGTACATCGCACATCGTGCCGAGGGGAAAGGGCAGGCGCGGCAGAAGGACGTCCTTCTGATCAGCGTGATCGGGCCCGACGGGGAGATGAAGAAGCGCGGGCTGATCAAGGTCCAGGGCGCCCGGCTGGGCGGGCTGGTCGTGGACCACGCGGGCAACGTGTACCTGGGCGCCCAGGTCTGCCGGAAGCTGCTGCCGGCGTGGGCGAAGGGCCGGCTGCCAAAGGACGGCCCGACGCGGAGCCCGAGCCTCGCCTACATGCAGGCCGGGGCCGTCGTCCGGTTCCCGCCCGGGGGCGGCTCGATCGTGATCGACCCGAAGGGCGGGTTCATCGGCCGACGCGGGTACAAGGACAGCCGGGTGAAGGTGACCGGGGAGCTGATCGCCCGGGCCGGGCTGATCCCGGGCAAGGCGGGCCGGTACGGCGCCGGCTGCAACTGCGGCGTCAGCCGGTTCGACGTCGACGAGCACGGCCGGCTGTACGTGCCGGATGTCTTCCGGTTCGCCGTGCTGGTGTTCGACCGGGAAGGGAACGAGCTGGCTCGGATCGGGTCGTACGGCAACATGGACAGTCGCGGGCCGGAGAGCCCGGTCCCCGGGCCGGCGGTCCCGCTCGGCTGGCCGCTGACTGCGCGGGTCGGGCTGGGGCGCGTGTTCGTGGCCGACGTGGTCAACCGCCGCGTCGTGTCGGCACGGCTGCGGTACAACACCACAGCGGAATGCACAATCCGATAACGCTTCCAGGGAGAGATGAAATGCGCCGCTTCATTCTCATTGCGCTGTTGGGCCTGTTGGTCGCCCAGCCCGCGCTCGCTGCGGACGGGCCATCGTTCAGCAAGCCGCCGACCGCGGCGAAGGCGGGCGACGCGGTAACCGTCCGGTTCGCCGTCGACGGGGCGACCGACGTGGCGGTGACCGTGGAGAACGCGGAGGGGGAGGTCGTGCGCCATCTCGTCGCGGGGCGGATCGGCGGCGGCGCGAAGCCGCCCGCGCCGCTGAAGCCGGGGCTCCGGCAGCAGCTCGTCTGGGACGGGAAGGATGACGACGGCAAACCGGCCGCGGGCGGGCCGTTCCGGGTCCGCGTGAAGCTCGGGTTCCGGCCGACGTTCGACTCGTTCCTGCTCCACAATCCGGACGGCGGCCCGACGATCCACACCGTCGCCGTCGGTCCGCAGGGACGAATCTGGTGCTTCTACAAGGACCCGACGGCGAACGGGAACCAGGGCGGGCTGAAGATCGCGATCCGCGACCGCGACGGGCGCCACGTCCGGCAGCTCATGCCGTTCCCCGCCGACATCGACCACGAGCGGATCGAGGCGACCGGCTGCTTCCGCGACGAGGCCGGCCGGCTCGTCCCCCAGCTCCACAACTGGCACACACTGAACTACTATCCCGACACGGTGCGAGCCCGCCATCGCAGCACGTCGCCGTTCGGCCTGCCGGTCGTCGACAGCAACCGCCGGCTGTACTGGATTCTCGGCAACCGGCTGGTCGCGCTCGACCCGGACGGGGGGATCCCGTACGACGACTTCCTCGGCCCGCCGGTGACGAAGGGGCTGAAGGGCGCGGGGATGGTGCGGCCGTCGCTCGCGATCAGCGCCGACGACAAGACGATCTACCTCTCGGGCATGGGCAAGGACCGCAAGCGGGACCCGAAGAACCGGCGGCGGTACGTCTACACCGGTTTCCCCGCCGTGCTCCGGATCGACACGGCCACGCGGAAGGCGCAGGTCTTCGTCGGCGACCCGGCGAAGCCGGGGACCGGGAGGGGCCGGTTGACACAGCCGCGCGGGCTGGACGTCGCGAACGGGCTCCTGTACGTGGCGGACCCCGGGGCGGACCGCATCGTCGTGTTCAACGAGAAGGACCGCTCCTTCGTCGGCGAGGTGAGAGTCAAGTCGCCGCAGACCGTGGACGTCGACCCCGGGACCGGCGCGATCTACGTCTGCGCCTATACGAGCGCGCAGACGGCGGACCTGGTGAAGCTGAGCGGCTATGAGAACGGCCGGGAGGTCTACCGGACGAAGCTGCCGAAGACCGGGCTGAGCCCGAACATGGGCACGCACCGGACCATCGGCGACTTCTCCGGCGAGCGCCCGCGGTTCTGGATGCCCGGCGTCCCCTACGGGCGCGGCGCCGGCACCCCCCGCTGGCTGAACGCCTACGAGGACACCGGAGAGGCGGTCGAGCTCGTCAAGCTCAAGCTGCGCGACGGAACCTGGGCTCGCGGGCCGCGCGACCTGCTCGTCGACCGAAGGCGCGACGAGTTGTACGTCAAGGTCAGCGGCGAGCGCTGGTATCAGATCGACGACGCGACCGGGAAGGTCAAGCGCCTCGTCCGGTTCCCCAAGAACGCCGGCGGGCCGTATATGGGCGCCCACGGCGCGAACCTGGGCGTCACCTCGGAGGGCAACTACATCACCCACTGCTGGGGCAAGGGCCGCGGCCTGATGCGGTGGACCCGCGACCTGAGGCCGCTCAACTGGGAGGGCAAGAAGACCCACCGCACCGAATGGGGCGGCATGATGACGTTCCAGCTCAACTACATGACCATCCACAACGACCTCATGTACATCATCCTCCGCGAGCATCCGTACCACGTGCGGGTGATGGACATGGGCCTGAACGAGAAGCGGATCGCGGTCCACAACGTGAGTAAGGGCAGCATCCCCCGGGTCGACGCGGCGGGGAACATCTACCTGGCGACGAAGATCAAGCCGCCCGACCGCGACCTCCCCGCGTTCTTCGACGGCAAGCTCGGCAAGGCCCCCGACTATTTCCGCAACCTCGGCGAGGGGCATTACTGGTACGTCTATATGTACGGCAGCATCGTCAAGTTCCCGCCGAGCGGCGGGGCGTTCGTCTGGTCCGGCCAGAAGCCGAGCGCCCTGAAGAGCGCGCCCGACGAGCTGCTCGACAAGCCGGCGCGGCCGTTCCGCGACTTCGTCAAGGGGCGCTACCCGCATCGGACCGGGCAGGTGATCGGGGCGGAGTGGACCCGGTTCGGGTTCTGCCCCCACTCCGAGACCTATCCCGCCGGGACACCCGTCTGCATGTGCGAGGGCGCCGGGTTCGACGTCGATCCGTTCGGCCGGGTGTTCTACCCGAACCTCGGACAGTTCCGCGTCGAGGTCGTCGACACGAACAACAACCCGGTGACGACGTTCGGGCATTACGGGAACCGGGACAGCGGCTCGACGCGCCTGAACGAGCAGGGCGGGGAGGAGGTCATCGTGGCCGGGCCGGAGATCCCGCTCGCCTGGCCGACGTACGTCGCGGTCAGCGACGACTATGCCTACGTGAACGACACGATCGGCATGCGGGTGGTCAAGGTCAAGCTCGACTATGCCGCCGAGGCGGCAGCGGAGATCGAGTAGAAAAGCAACCACGGATGAACACGGATAGACACGGATGACAGCGAGAAGCGGCGCCGGATCAGCTCTGATGAACGCGGGTAACAGCACAGGACGATTTCGCCCTTATGAGCCTTTCCCCCAACCGCACACTCGATGCTCGGGGCGGCGCTCTCATCTTTGCCCGCACGTGTCAGCCATAGCGCTGGAGGCCGCAAACCCCTCTCCCTCACAGGGAGAGGCCTGTCCTACGAAGCCTTGGCGAAGTGGGGTCGGCCGCGGCAGCGGCCGGGTGAGGGTGCCCGAGTTTTGCCGCGACCACGTGGAACGGTATCTGCACCCTCACCCTGCCCTCTCCCTCGGGGAGGGAGAGGGGTCCGGGGAACCGCTACCGTCCGGGAGCTTACAACCCCGGGATATCCGTGGTAGCCGCGACGGTCAGGTCGGCCGAAAAGATCGGGACAAAGAGCCGGTGGTTCGCCCGGGGGTTCCTGTTGCTGCTATCCGTGTTGATCCGTGTCCATCCGTGGTGTCCGTCGTTCTGTGAAGGAGACAGGCATGACGAAGATAATGGCAGCGTGGATGATGGTGGCCGCTCTCGTCGCCCTGTGCGTTCCGGCGGCGGCCGGCGAGGCGTTCGCCGACATCCAGCCGAACACCTGGGTGCCCGCGAACCCGACGTACAGGAAGCCCGCCGACATCCCCGACGCGAAATGGCGGACGACCGACGGCTACTGCGGCTCAACGTATCGCAGCAAGACCAACGAGATCCTCTCGCGGACTGGTGTCCGGTCGAAGAAGCGCGGCCTGTCGCCCGGCTTCTACTCGAACACCACCCTCGCCTGGGACCTGGGCACGAACACGGTCCGCGTGGTCGAGATCGCGAACTGGGGCGGCGGGTCCTACGGCGGCGGCCGCCTGCTCCCCCGCTTCGAGAAGCACCCGACGCCCACGCCACGCCACACCTACGACGGCCTGACCTACGTCCCGAGCGAGGAGGCGATGTACTTCATGCTCGGGGCCAACTGGCGTGTCGCCGCCCGCAACGCGACCGACGAGGCGAAGAAGCAGCACAAGCTCGACAACAAGTCGACCTGGAAGTACACGTTCGAGGACGGCCGGTGGCACCGCATCGACCACAACATCCGAAAGCTGCCCGGCGGAAAGAAAGTCTCGCCCTACGAATCGCACCTCCAGCACTGGCCCGGCGGGGAGAAGCTGCTCTTCCTCGACAGCCGCGCCCGCTGCTACGCCGAGTTCGACCTCGAGACCGAGACGTGGCACGAGGTCCAGACGAAGAACAAGTGCCCGATGTCGCTCTACAACGCACGCTCGACCTGGGACTCGAAGCGCTCGCTCTGGGTCTTCCGGCTCGGCCCGAAGACCGCGACGTTCGACCCCGAGACGAAGTCGTTCGCCGCCCTGCCCGACGCCTACCCGATGCCCGAGAAGAAGAAGGACCCGCGGCGGAGTTGGAAGGGGATTGTCTACATCCCGAAGCACGACGTGTACCTGATGACCGGGCCGACCGGGAACGAGACGAAGGTCTACGACGTCGAGGCGGGCAAGTGGCTCGACGTCGCCGGCGGCGACATCAAGCTCTGCAACGGCTATCCGCAGTACGACCCCGCGACCGGCCTCGTCGGGCTCGTCTATCAGAAACAGACGTTCGTGTTCCGGTACGCCCCCGCCGGCGAGGAGGACAAGTGAATATAGCGCTGCGGCGGGGGTCGGTGGCTCATTCGGCAACGCGGCCCTCTCGGTCGCAGGGAGGGGGCGGCCGCTGTCGGCGAGGTCCATGACCTCGCCCGGGCGACCAGCCTGAGCCGGTATCCGGCCGGCCTCATGGAGGCCGGCTACAGGCGAGCCCACGCCGGAAGACATGCGTCCGGCCCCGCTCGGCGAGCGGGGCGGACTCGTTGCCGCGTCGGGGTTTGCACACCCCTCTCCCTGGCAGGGAGAGGTCGGCCGTGAAGCGACAAGCGGAGCGGCCGGGTGAGGGTGACGAGGATTGACAATGACGACTGTGTCGCCCCTGCGGCGCTCTGTGTGCTATGCCGCACGCATTCCCACGGCTGACGCCGTGGGCTAATTTCTGCCGCCCACTTCGTGGGCTGCATCGGCGTGGATCGGACGGCTGAACCAGTACCGGCTCACGCCGTGGACCACGCTCGGGCTGGCAACGCACCGGCTGACTGCCCGCCATTTTCTGGCAGGCAAGAATGCCTGCCCCACCGGCCAGATACCTGCTTCGGTGGGGCAGACATTCCTGTCTGCCCGATTGTCAGGCAGAGCCCAAAGAGGTGCGGGCAATGTCGCCCCTAAGCGGAGGACCCGGCCATATGGCAAGGAGAGGCAGATCATGAAGCGATCCAGCAGAATGCTCCGTACGTCGATGGTCGCAGTCTTCGTTCTCTCGTCCGCGCTGCTCCGGCCGGCGGCGGCGGACGCGGTCGAGGTCCGGCTGACCGCTAAAGAATGTGCGAACGTGCGGCGGTCCGTCGGCATCATCACCAGCGGCGTCCCCTTCGCCCGGGGTGCCGTGAAGGACGTGAAGCGGCTGTCGGTGTCGATCGGGGGCGAGGTCGTGCCTGCGCAGTTCACCGTGCTCGCGCCGTGGGACGACGGCTCGGTCCGATGGGCGCTGATGGACTGCCGGGCGAAGGTGGCGGCCGGCGGGGCAGCCGAGCTGACGGTGCGCGACGACGGCAAGAACCCGGCGCCCGCCCGGCCGGTGAAGGTGGTCGAGCGAGCGGACGAGGTGGCCGTCTCGACCGGCCCGCTGGAAGTGGTCCTCGATCGCAAAGGGACGGGGCTGTTCAGGTCGGTCAAGGTCGACGGCCGGGAGCGGATCACGACGGGCGGCCGGGGGCTCGTCGTCTGTCTGCCCGGCAAGATGCGGAAGGTGGAGAAGAAGCAGGACGGCAAGACCACGACGGTCACCGAGCGCGACCCCGGCCGGGCGGTCGTCGCCGGCCCACCGACCGAGGTGGAGGTCGAAGAGGCGGGCCCGGTGCGCGCGGTCGTCCGCCTCCGCGGCAAGTTCCCCGGCGTCCACGACGGGCGGCTGGGCTACACGGTCCGCGTCACGGCGTTCGCCGGCCGCAAGTTCCTCAGGATGCGCGTTTGGCTGGAAAACGACGGTGGAATGGGCTACTACCGCCGGAACAAGGACGAGAAGTACACCGGCAATATGGAGTGGTTCCTGTTCGACGGGATGGCCGTCGAGCTCGGGCTCGGCCTGGGCGAGTCGCCGACCGCCGCCTGCGAGGGCGTGCGCGCCGACGGCGACTTCCGCCTCCTCCAGGTCTGCAAGATGAGCAAGGACGGCCGGGACCCCCGCAAGAAACACTATCGCATCTACCAGCTCGACGACTTCGAGTACACGATCACCGGCGGCGGCGAGACGCTGAAGACCGGCGTCCGGACCGACGGCGTCGTCACCCTGGCCGGCGGCGGGGGGACGCTGACCGCGGCGGTCCGGAACTTCTGGCAGAACTACGAAAAGGCGATCGAACTCGACGGGTCGACCCTCACGTTCTGGCTCTGGCCGACCGAAGGGCGCTGGCCGCGGAAACATCCCCGACGCTGGCACCGCAACGGACTGTTCGACAGACGGCTCGAGACGCTGCCCGAGCCCGGGCTTTACTACCTGCCCGGCTCCGTCCACAAGGGCCACGAGCTCCTGCTCGACTTCTCCGGCCGCCCGCCGGAGGAGAGCCACGCCGAACTCGCCGACCCGCTCTTCGCCCTCGCCTCGGCCGGCTACTACGCATCGACCGAGGCCGCGCCCGCCCTGTTCACCCCGCCCGACGTGCGGACCGGCGACGAGGAGTGCGACGCGAAGCTCGAGGGCTGGATGAACATGACCCGCAGCGTCGTCGATCCCGAGAGCCCCGCCGGCCTCGCCGCCGCGCGCAAGCACTCGCCCTGGTCGTCGGTCGGCTACTGGGGCGACACCTGCTACTGGTACGGCTGGATGGACTTCGGCGACATCAGCGTCCCCGGCTGCGGCCCGGTCTCTCTGCACTACGACTGGCTCTGGATCATGCTGCTCAACGCGATGCGGATCGGGAACCCGACGTTCGTGAGCGAGGCGATCGACATGGCCCGCCACCGGATCGACGTCGACCAGAGCTGGTCGGACCGCGACCCGTCCGAGGTCTGCGGGCTCCAGCGCCGCGACAGCTTGTTCCCGGCGTTCCACTGCCGCCGCCTCTACCACGTGCCGTCGGTCCGCAGCAACTTCCTGGCGGGGGTCGTCCTCTACCACATGATGACAGGCGACCCCGCGGCGCTGGAGTGCTGCCGGCGCAACGCCGAGGGGCTGAAGACCGCCTGGGCGCACATCGCGAAGACAACGCCCTGGAAGGGCCCCCAGGGCGACATGGCCGCCGCCGCCTGGGCCATGCACGGCTGGATCGCCATGCACGACCTCACCGCCGACCGGAAGTGGCTGGACGAG
>JAWODX010000065.1:0-9509 GCA_046483085.1 Planctomycetota bacterium | reverse complement strand
CTCGTGCGCGCCTGGGCGGCCGACGCCCCGGGCCGCGTCGTGTTTTACAGCGCGGCGGAGGAACTGCCGGAGGGGGTGTGTCGGCGCGGGACGGACGTGGTGTGGCGGTCTGCGGAGCTCGAGACGACGCTGCTGGACACGAGGGCGATGGCAGTAGCCGGCGAGCACAACGCGGCGAACGCTGCGGCGGCGCTGGCCGCCTGCGCCGCACTCGGCGCCGACCTCGAACGCGCCGGCGCCGCGCTCGCGAGGTTCGAGGGTGCCGAGCATCGGCTGCAGTTCGTCCGCGCCGTCGGCGGCGTGCGGTTCTACAACGACTCGAAAGGGACGACGCCCGCCGCCGCGCTGGCAGCGGTCCGGTCCTTCGACCGGCCGATCGTGCTGATCCTCGGCGGCCGCGACAAGGGGGTCCGCTACGAGGAGCTCGCGGCCGAGACCGCCCGGTGCCGGGCCGTCGTCCTCACCGGGGAGATGGCCGGTCGCCTCGGGGCGCTGATCGGCGACCGGGCGCCTGCGGTGCGGCAGGAGAGCGTGCCTCACTTCGAGGACGCGGTTCGGACGGCCGGCCGGCTGGCTGCGCCGGGCGACGTGGTGCTCCTCTCGCCGGCGTGCACCAGCTACGATCAATTCCGGAACTTCGAGGAGCGGGGCCGGTGTTTCATCGACGTGGTGAACGCGCTCGGCCCGAGCGACGTCGGTACCGGCTGACGAATCATGCTTTCGCTCGCCAGGACGCCCCGTTAGAATGGGCACGTCATCAGGCGGTCTGGAGGGCGCTAGACGGCGACAGGAGGATGGCCATGTCGGAGAGCGAGAGCGAGCTGCGGCGGCGGCAATACCCGCGCGTCAAGGAATCTTGCGAGTTGAGCTACCGGGTGGTGGCGGACCCGGAGAGGAAGCCGGAGGAGGAGGGGGCGGTCGCCGTGAACATCAGCGGGGGCGGGATGCGGTTCCGGGCTGACCAGGATCTGGAGCCGGGGACCATGGTCGCCCTTCGGATGACCCTTGCCGAACTCCCCACGCCCGTCGTGTCTCTCGCCCGAGTGGTCTGGTGCGAGCAGACGCCGGCGGAGGCCGGGCAATACGACGTGGGCGTCGAGTTCTGGTGGATCGGCTGGTCCGATGGCGACGTCCAGTCGGAGATGCTCCGGTACGTCAACGAAAAGCTCCAGGACATGGGAATGGATCCAACCGGCGCTCCCGGCTAGCGGACCGCATCCGCCGTTTGGGTACCCGGCACGCCCCCTGTCGATGCGGTGAACCGTCTGCGCGCCGAGGAGCATGCGGCGAGTCGGACGACCGGGAACTTTCTGCAAGATTGGTTGTCGGCGCACGGTATGACCCTACGAGGTGGGCTGCGGTAAGGTGGCCGAGAGCGACGAGGAACTGGTGCAGCGATGCCAGCGGGACCAGGCGGCGTTCGAGGAGCTCTTGCGGCGGTATCGACGGGCGATCTTCGCCTACGCTGTGGCGGCGACCGGCTCGCGACAGGATGCCGAGGAGGTGACGCAGGACACGTTCGTCAAGGTGTTTCGGGCCGCGCATCGGTTCAACCCGAAGTACCGGTTCACCACGTGGCTGTACACCATCGCCGGCAACACGTGCAAGAACAAGTACCGGAGTGAGCGGAAGCGAAAAGGCAACGTCTCGCTGGACAACGAGGACATCCCCGTGGCGCCGGTGAGCCACCAACCAACGCCGCCGGAAGTGTACCGGCGGAGCGTCGAGATCGAGGAAGTCCGGGACGCCATTGATGATCTGCCGCCCCATTACCGCGAGGTGCTCTACCTCCGGTATGTGGAGGGGCTGACCTACAAGGAGATCGCGAAGGTGCTCGGCCTGTCGCTGGGCAACGTCGAGGCCCGGATCTTCCGCGGCAAGGACAAGGTGCGCAGGAAGCTGCTCACCTCGGAAGGCGAGGGGACGGGCACCTGGACCAAGGGGCCGGGAGAACACTGACGTGAATGCCTGCGCAGAGATCCGCAAGCTGCTCGGCCGCTGCGTCGACGGCGAACTCGACGCGGCCGAGGCGCGGCGCGTGGACGAGCACGTCGACGCATGCGACGCGTGCGCCGAACAGCTTCGGCTGATGGAACGCGAGGCGGAGTTGATCGGGGCGGCGCTCGGCTCGGACGAGGTCCCGGCCGGCCTCGGCGCAGGGCTCTGGGTGCGGCTTCGCCGCCGGCGGAGGCGGTGGGTCAACGTCGGCCTGTCGGCCGCCGCTGCGGCCGCCGTCGTCCTCGTGGCATTCCTCATCGGCCTCGTCGCCGGGCCGGGGCCTGCTGTTCAAGTTGCTCTGGTCGACGCCTGCTCCGGCCCACTGGAACTCGCGACTGCGGAAGAGGACTGGAAGCCCCTTGCCACGTACACAGTTCTGGGACGTGGGGACCGCATCCGAAACGATATGCCCAGACCGGGCCGCGTCATCCTGAGGGGCGATCAGAGAATCGATCTCGGCTACAACACCGAGATCGTGACCACGGACGGCGACGAAACCAGCCTGTCCCGCATCGCGATGCGCTGGGGAGACCTGCACGTCGAGCTGCCCAACGCGGATCGGCCCTTCACGGTCGACACGGCGCTCGCCGGGGTGGTGGTGAGCCCGGGATCGACGGGCTCCGAGTTCGAGCTGCAGCTTGGTGGCGGCGAGCCGGAGGTCGGCTGGCTTGGCCGGATCCACCTGCTGCCGGCCGCCCACGCCGCGCCGCGTGGGCCGAGCCTGCTGGTTCGTGTCTATCGTGGCCGGGCGCGGGCCGAGGGACCGGCGGGCCGCGCCGTCGTGCGCGCCGGCGAGGAGGTCATCCTGGGCGAGGGAGCCGCGTCGCCCCGGGCGTTCGACCGCGCCACCGTGGTCGCCTGGTGGCGTCCCGGCTGGGCGGAGACGGCCGGGCGGCCCGAGCCGCTGCCGCTCCCGCCCATGCCCGAACGCCGCTCGGCCGGCGAGCGGCCGTCCCGGCCCGGGCCGGGCCCGGAGCGCTCCGGGGAGGGCGACCCCGACCTGGGGCCGTCGGGGCCGGCGGAGGCCGAGCCGGGCGAGCGCCCGGGGCCGACGCCCCGCTCGCCGCGACGCCCGCCGGCCCCCACGAGGCTGGCCGCCGAGCGCGACTTGACCGCGGTCGTCCTCACGTGGCAGCCGGTCCGATGGGAGCGGCCGATCGACGAGTACCACGTCTATCGATCGGGGCCCGACGGGCGCGAGTTCGTGCTGCATGACCGCGTGCCGCCGCCGAAGCCCGAACAGAGCGTGGCTTACCGCGACGAGCGGGTCAGCATCGGCGGCGAGTATCGGTACCAGGTCGCCGGCGCCGTCCGGGATGACGACGGCGACCCGATCGTGGGCGCCGGGTCGAGGGTGATCACCGCGTCGCCCCTGGACTTCCGCATCATCTACACGGGCGGCGGGAACGACAACGTCGCCAACATCATCGTCGAGACCCTGTACAAGGGCCGGCCCGTCCGCAAGTCGTTCTTCGTCCCCAAGCTCGATCCGGTGGAGAACGAGAGCGGGCAGATCGGCCGGCGTGCTCGCGTCCGCATCGAGCCCATCCCGGGGACCCATCAGACGATCT
This sequence comes from Planctomycetota bacterium, assembly GCA_046483085.1. Classification (GTDB taxonomy): domain Bacteria; phylum Planctomycetota; class PUPC01; order PUPC01; family PUPC01; genus JAWODX01. Next base: position 5,940 of record JAWODX010000065.1, on the reverse strand, counting down.
GGGTCGACTTCGCGACGGGCTATCGCCTGCTCGACATCATGACGACGAGGGAGAAGGACGAGCGCGGCATTCCACACAAAACCCGGAAGGTGCTGATCGAGGACAGCGCCGGCCGCCGACGCGTTCTGCCGGCAGAGCCGGGTCGCTAGGTCGCCGCTGCGGTGTGCTTCCAGGCGCCGCGGCTCCCCCGGCACCGCCGCCGAATGGTCTCATCCCCCGCGTTGATATTGTAATCGGGGGCTGGTGTACCGCCGCCGTCCCGGCGGCTGGTCCGGGGGCGTCTCGCCCCCGAGGAGACGAACGGCGGGCAAGATGCCCGCCGAACAGCCGGCAGGATGCCAGCGGTACAGGGGCAACGAGGCCTCTGCTCACACTGCTGCGGCGCAGTCAGCAAGAATCCCCCCGTTCCGAGTATCGACTGTCATCCCCCGGCCCCGGTTGCGGTCTCCACGTCCGCCGATTAGAATTGCAGGGCGCACACGGATGGTGGGCAGCTCGATGACAGAACCAGACCTTCACCAGCCGGGCGGGTCGGCCGACGCCGATGATCGGCGGCGGCGCGACGAAATGGCCGGCCGCGCGACCGAGCGCGACGGAGCGCCCGCGTCCGTCCCCTTGCGGGAGGAGGGTGCGCCGCCCCCGCCCGGCGAGGCCGAGATGACCGAGCAGGAAGCCCAGATCCTCGACGCCTGGTTCTTTCACCAGGCGCTGCGCGCCGAAGTACCGTGGCCGTGGGTGACCGTCCTCCTGGTGATTGCCAACGCGGCCGTTTTCGGCGCGATGGTGGCGAGCGGCGTGCACCCGTTCCAGCCGGAGACGCGGCAGATCCTGGAGTGGGGCGGGCTCCACGGCCCGAGCGTGGTCTTCAAAGGGGAGAGGTGGCGGCTGCTCACCGCGAACTACATTCACATCGGCCTCCTGCACATCCTGTTCAACATGTGGTGCCTGTCGGCGGCCGGTCGGTTCGCCGAACGCCTGTTCGGCAACCTCGCCTTCCTGCTCCTGTACACGCTGAGCGGGATCGGCGGCTCGGTCGCGAGCCTGTGGGCGGATCCGTCCGTGGTCGGCGCCGGCGCCTCCGGCGCGGTGTTCGGCGTGTTCGGGGCGCTGGTCGGTTTCGTGCTCGTTCGGCGCCGCGCGTTGCCGCTTCTCGTCTCCAAGCCGCTGCTGATCAGTCTGCTCGTCTTCATCGGCGGCAACCTGTATTTTGGGTTTATGGTGGAGGGGATCGACAACGCGGCGCACGTGGGCGGGCTGGTGACCGGGTTCGCGGCGGGGATGCTCCTGAGCCGTCGCGTGCCCGCCCCCGAGCAGGGGATGTCGAAGGTTCGCTACGCCTACGCCGCGGGGCTGGCGGTGGCAATTGGCCTGGCGGCGGCGTGGGTCATCGCGGGCATTCCCGAGCGGTTCGGCGGGGCGGCGGGCGGCGACTTCGCCGGCGCGTACGCCGAATTCTCGGAGAAGGCGCACCCGCTGCTGGCGCGCTCGCAGAAGATGAGTGCGTACGCGAACCAGGTGGCGCGGCAGTTGGTCCACGGGCGCCCGCCGACGCCGCACACCGGGCACGAGGTGCGTGGCCTGGCCCATCAGGCGGCCAGGGACGCCGAGGCGGCGACGGAGCTCCCGGCGGATCACCCACAGGTCGAGGCCCTGAAGAACGACGCGGCCTCCGCGCTGAACCAGCGGGCGAGGAGTTTTGCGGCGCTCGCCCGCTGGCTCGAGACCGGTCGGCGGCAGGACCATGCGACCTTCATAGCACATCGAAGGGCCGCCGACGAGATGATGGCGACCTACAGCGTCCGGCGGGGGCTTCTGCTCTCTCGCCGGGGGCTTCGGCCGGAGCGAAGCACAGGGAACTGACGCCCCGCCGGCCGGGTCGCCGCAGCAAAACACAGCGGCCGCTGGCGGCGCGAAAGGAGGTCATGATGGGAGGAGTGGTCGTGGTCGGCAGTTCGAACACGGACCTGACCGTGTTGTGTCCGGCGCTGCCGGGCCCCGGCGAGACAGTCCTCGGCGGCGAGCTCTACCAGGCGGCGGGCGGCAAGGGCGCAAACCAGGCGGTCGCCGCCGCGCGGGCCGGCGCCCGGGTCGCCCTCGTCGCCGCGGTCGGGAGCGACGACTTCGGCCGGGCGGCCGTCGAGGGCCTCGAGCGGGACGGGATCGACACCGGCTCCGTCGTGATCAAGCCCGACACGCCCAGCGGCACGGCGTTGATCCTGGTCGAGGAGTCCGGCGAGAACCTCATCGCCGTCGCGCCCGGCGCGAATGCCGAGCTGGCGCCCGGCGACGTCGCCGCCGCCGCCGAGACCATCCGCCGCGCCGGCGCCCTGCTGCTTCAACTGGAGATCCCGATGGACGCCGTCCGGCGCGCGGCAGAGATCGCGGAGCGGGACGGCGTCCCCGTTCTCCTCAACCCTGCCCCCATGCCCGACCAGCCCCTCCCGGCGGACCTGCTCGCGACCGTCGACTACGTGCTCCCGAACCAGAGTGAGCTCCTCCGGCTCACCGCCGCAAGGTCGGAGGACCTCGCGGCGCGGGAGCTCTTCGAGGCGGGCGTGTCCGCGTTGATCGTGACCCGCGGCGCGGCCGGCGCGCGGATCATCACGGCCGACGGCCGGGCCGACGTCGCGAGCATCGAGGTCGACGCCGTCGACGCGGTCGGCGCCGGCGACTGCTTCTGCGGTTATCTCGCGGCCGGCATCGCCCACGGGGCGCCGCTCGAGGACGCGGTCCGCCTCGCCTGTGCCGCTGCCGCCCTGTCGGTCACCCGCCGCGGCGCTCAGCCTTCGATCCCCCGTCGGGACGAAGTGATGGACCTGCTGAATCGATAGCGGGAACCCGTGCGTCGATCGCCGTGCGGCGGCGTCGGTTGACGCTCCCGGTGTCTTCCGATATGCTTTAGCCTCACACTCGCGACCCCAGAGCAAAGGACAGTTGGCCATGCGCATGAGCGAACTCGTAGGTCGCCGGTACAAGGAACGGCCGGCGGAGGCGACGCTGGAGAGCCACTCGTTCCTGCTCCGCGGCGGGTATGCCCGTCAGGTGGCGAACGGCATCTACTCGCTCCTGCCGCCCGGGCTCCGGGTGGCGCGCAAGATCGAGCGGGTCATCCGGGAGGAGATGGACCGGATCGGCGGCCAGGAAGTGCGGATGCCGGTCGTGCTCACCCGCGAGCTCTGGGAACAGTCCGGCCGGTACGAGGACGTCGGCCCGGAGCTCGTCCGGCTCACGGACCGCGGCGGCCGCGACCTGCTGCTCGCCATGACCCACGAGGAAGCCGTCGTCCACCTCTGTCGCGATGAGATCACCAGCTACAGGCAGCTCCCGTTCATGGTCTATCAGATCCAGACGAAGTTCCGCGACGAGCCGCGATCGCGCGGCGGCCTGATCCGCGTGCGCGAATTCACCATGAAGGACGCATACTCCTTCCACCGCACCCAGGAAGATCTCGACGACTACTACGAGCGCTGCTCCGAGGCGTACAGCCGCATCTTCGCCCGTTGCGGCATCCCCGAGACCGTCAAGATCCAGTCCGACACCGGCATGATGGGCGGCAAGGTCGCCCACGAGTTCATGCTCCGCTGCGACGCCGGCGAGGATACGGTCGTGGCCTGCGAGGACTGCGGCTACCTGGCCAACCTCGAGGTGGCGGAAGGGCGGGTCGAGCCGGCCGCCAAGGAGCCGAGACCGCTCGAGAAGGTCCATACGCCCGAGAAGCGTACGATCGAAGAGGTGGCCGACTATCTCGGTGTCGAGCCGCGGCGGACCGCGAAAGCCGTCTTCTACGAGTCCGACCGCGAGGGCCGGCTGGTCATGGCGCTCGTCCGCGGAGACGTCGAGATGAACGAGACCAAGCTGGCCAAGATCATCCAGGCCGTGCCCGAGATGGCCGGCGACGAGAAGATCCGGTCGGTGGGCGCCGAGCCGGGGTTCGCCTCGCCGATGGACATCGACACGGACCGGTGCCGCATCATTGTCGATCACTCCGTCGCGGAGAGCAACAACCTTGTCTGCGGCGCGAACGAGCCGGACTACCACTACAGGAACTTCAACCTCGGCCGCGACCTGCCCGGCGTCGAGACGGCCGATGTGGCGACCGTCCGCGACGGCGACGGCTGCCCGAACTGCGACGGCCCGCTCGTCCTGAGGCGCGGCATCGAGGTCGGCAACATCTTCCAGCTCGGCACGAAGTACACCGACTCCATGGGGATGACCTACCTCGACGAGAGCGGGCAGGAGGCGGTCCCGATCATGGGCTGTTACGGCATCGGGGTGGGCCGGCTGCTCAGCTCCGTGATGGAAGCGAAGCGGGACAAGTTCGGGCCGATCTGGCCGATCAGCGTCTCGCCGTGGCACGTCCACGTCAACGCGCTTGGCATCGATGACGACGACGTCAGGGACGCCGCCGAGACCCTGGTGTCCGACCTGACCGCGGCCGGGATCGAGGTCCTGTTCGACGATCGCGACGAGCGGCCCGGAGTGCAGTTCGCCGACGCCGATCTGCTCGGTGTCCCCTACCGTTTCATCGTCAGCCCGCGGAATCTCGGCGAGGGGCAGGTCGAATGGAAGCGGCGCGACATCGGCGAGACGGGCTTCGTCAGGCCCGGGGGAGCCGTCGAGACCGCCCGCGGCTGGATCGCCCACGGGCTCGCCGCCATCGAGGCCGGCGCCGACCGGGCCGGCTGAGGGGACTCGCGGAGGACCGCCGCCCGGCCGCGGCGCCCGGATCTCGACGCTCTCTGGAAGGAGGCACTCAACGACCTGGAGAGAGGCGTATCCTAAATTGCAGACTTCCCTTGACGCTATCCTCACGGTTCGCAACTTGACAACGCTGCGCCACGCGGTATGATTGTCTGAGGATCGTTTGTCCTGCTCGGACGAACGGGCTCGTGGGCGATTAGCTCAGTCGGCAGAGCGCTACACTCACATTGTAGAGGTCGCAGGTTCAAGTCCTGCATCGCCCACCACTAACCTCCTTATTTATCAGTGCCTTACGGCAAAACTGCTCGCTGGCCCTTGTGTCCCTTCTGTCAAGAAATAGCACGAAAGGTCATTGTCTGCCGCCCGAATCCCACCCATTTCCCCAATATGCCTCTTCACCAGAATCTGTGGGCGGTGGCTGGCGACGGTCTGACGGCCGAGCGAGTCGTAGATCACTTGCCGCGGGGCAGCGGGGGCGGCTGGATTTTCCGGAGGGCGGCCTGCGCCGCGCGCCGGACGTAATCGGCTTCATCTTTGAGAAGTTCAGTGAGAGGCGGTACGGCGTCCTTCGCGGCAGCACCAATCCCGCCGAGCGCCTCCGCAGCGGACGAGCGGACATCTTTGTCTTTCAGCGCCCGAACCAACGCCGGTACAGCGTACTTGGCGGCAGGGCCAATGCTGCCGAGCGCCTTCGCGGCGCATGAGCGTACCCACCATGACCTGTCTTGGAGGGCCTCAGTGAGTGCGGGCACGGTGTCCCTCCCGGCGGCGCCGACGCGGGCAAGTGCGGTAGCGCTACACGCCCGCACCGCCGCGCGTTCGTCAGGCCCCCATTTGTCGGGCTCCTCCCCAAGGGCCTGAATGAGCGCGGGCACGGCTTGCTTCGCAGCCGGGCCTATCTTGCCGAGGGCCACTGCGGCATTCTCGCGCACGCGCGGTTTCTTGTCCTTGAGGGCATGGATGAGCGCCGGGACGGTCTCCTTCGTGGCGGGGCCGATGCGGCCGAGTGCCGTAGCGGCGTAGGCCCGCACCGGCGCGTTTCTGTCAATTCCGCGGGCGGGAGGCCTTTCCCCGAGGGCCTGAATGAGCGCGGGGACAGCCCCCTCGGCCGCCGGGCCGACTTCACTGAGCGCCAGGGCGGCGAGTTCCCGCCCAATCCTGTCTTCGCCCGTCAGGACCCGGGTGAGGCCCGGGACAGCGGGCCGACCGATGCGGCCGAGCGCCCTGGCGGCGTTGGTG
>JAWODX010000648.1:0-2989 GCA_046483085.1 Planctomycetota bacterium | reverse complement strand
CGCCCGACCGTCAGCTCGGTCAGCGGGCGGGCGCGGAGGACGGCGACCCGCCGGCCTCGGGGGGCGAACCGCTCCGGGGCCGTGGGCCCGAACAGGGCGACGGTCGGCGCTCCCAAGGCCGCGGCCAGGTGCGTCGGGCCGCTGTCGTTGCCGACCCAGGTCCCGGCGTCGCCGGCCAGGCCCGCGAGGACCGGAAGGGTCGGGCCGGTGAGCGTGGGGAACTCCCCGGCCAGGGCGGCGAGCCGGTCGCGGGGCCAGCGCTCGACCTCGGCCGGGCCCACCACGAACGCCGCCGGCCGGCGGCTCCGCCGGGCCAGGGCGGCGAACCGCTCCAGGGGCCAGCACTTCGCCCGCCCGCCGGTGCCACCACTTGACGACCGTTCTGAGATAGTCACTGATCCTCTCAAGGCTCTTTCCCCGGTTCTTCTTGGCCGTCTACTGCGGCCCGCGTCCGCGCTACTTCGTTTCGAGCTCGAGGACCTCGATCTGCAGCGAGCCGAAGAGGCCGGCGATGGTGCCCATCGATTTCGTGTCGCCGGTCCCGAACTTCACGTGCGTGGCGTCGGCCAGCTCCTCGCCCCAGGTCGGGTCCATCGCCACCCATTTCCCGGGAATATTGTGTCAGGCACCGAGCGAGCGTGTAAGGCTTTGTTCAGAGGAGAGTTACAACGCCGGTTTGCAAAACCGTGCCGCGCAGCGGGCGAACGGGTCAGGGAAAGCGGCGTCTTGCCGCCGGCCTTCGGCAGGCTCAGGCCCAGCACTCCGAAAGAGCGGCTCCGCCGCTCGCGGGGCGATCGGGCTGCCGTTGTGCGAGCGTTGGTCTTGTCGCAATCTCGGCAATCTCGCTGTCAGAATCCGGGGGACGCCCCGAGGGAATCTCGGTGTCGGGCGCCGAGCGAGATTATTCTCGAAAACCGGTGATTTCTTGCGAACAATTCTGCTCTGCCGTGCGTCTATATAGACGAAGAACACGTGCCAGGAGCAGGGGGACAACGGTGAACGGCACCCGGCGGGATCCGGTAATCACTGATCCTGATTCCCGCGCCTGCCGTTCCAACGTTTGCCCAACGCAACATACAGAGGAGAGCCGGTCGGCGACCGAGATCGTGCTGCACCTCGATGCCCCGGACATTGTAACGCGCTTCATCCGGCCCGAACAGGGAGGCCGCCGAATGCGGCGATTGTGTGAGGCAGTGTGCGTTCTGTTGGTTCTCTTCGTCGGCGCGGGCGCGGGCGCGGCGACCGGCATCCGGCCCGGCGAGGAGCGGATGGTCTTTGTCGCCAAGCCGGCCGACGGGGAACACTACCAGGTCTTTTCCGTCCGGACCGACGGGACCGGACGGGTTCAACTGACGGACGGCGACTTCGAGCACTGCGACCCGCATTGGAGCGGCGGGAAGATCGTCTTCGAGCGCGGCGCACCCGACGAGGACGGTGAGTACGCCTGGGAAATCTGGACGATGGACGCCGACGGGAGCAACCCGCGCCGCGTGGTCTACCCATCCGAAGGGGCAAAGACCTTCGATCCGCGTATCTCGCCCCAGGGAGATCGCGTTCTGTATGTCCGGTCGCGGCCCGGGCCTGACTCGCTCTCGGACACCCGCCGGTCGTGGCACGTCATCACCCTCGCCGACGGGAAGTCGGTCCAACTGGACCTGCCTGGCTGTGCGCGGGGCGACGCGAACTGGAGCGCCGACGGGCGAAAGATCATCTACGCCGCCGGGCTCTACCGCGACAAGTCCGGATATCACGGCGACTATCGCATCGGCGAGTACGACATCGAGACCGGCAAGAACCGGACCCTCCTGCCCACTGCGAAGAGGTCCTGGCGCTACTCGCCGCGCGTCTCGCCCGACGGGCGTCGGGTCGTTTTCCAGCAGCAGCCTGCCGGCGCAGAGGACCACGTGCGCGAAATCCGGATCCTGGATCTGGCGTCGGGCAAAGTCTCCGAACCCCTTGTCACGTCCACCAAGGGATACTGGTGTTGGGGCACAAATTGCTACCTCGGGTCGCTCCGGCCCGCGTGGACCCTGGACGGCCGTTGGATCTACTTCTCACGGCTCGACGACGAAGAAGAGCCGTGGTGCGGCCGCTGCAGCCTCTGGCGGGTTCCGGCCGACGGCTCGGCCGAGCCGTCACGTGTGGCGCATCTGAACGACCTGAAGAACACGGGCATCGCGAGTTTCGCCGTCGTCGGCGACCTGCCCGGAGAAGACGCCCCTCTCGCCTTGCGGCTGGACAGTGCCGTTGTGGATGACGATAGTGTGCTCGTCTGCGCGACGGTGACCGGCGGGACCAAGCCGTTCCGGTTCGAGTGGCGGCTGGCCGACGAGGCCGACTGGGCCGACCTGGCGCCCGACGGGGAAGCCGCGGTGGTCCGGTTCCTCCTGCGGAGCGGGTGTATGGTCAAGGTGACCGTCACCGACGCGAAGGGGCGCACCGCGACCGCCAGCCTGTACGTCGACCCACCGGACGACGCGGAATAATCCGTCCCGCCCAAAACCATCTCGGTGTCAGGCGTCGACTGATTCCGTAACGTGCTGGCACACAAGCACCTGCACAAGTCATTTGCAGGATCGACCGGGCGAGCCGGCGCCACATGCGTAAGAGCCACGCGCCGTCACGGCCCGAGCAGCAGCCAGAGGAACGCGACGAGGACGATGACCGCGACGACGGCCACCCACAGCCGGCTCCCCTTCCGCCGCAGCGTCGGGGTGATGTAGTCGCCGCACCGCGGACACCGCTCGGCGTGCAGATAGACCTCCGCCCCGCACTTCGGGCAGTAGGCCGTCTCGTCCTCGTAGTCGGGCTCCGTCATCTCAGCGCCTCCGACCCGAAAGATGCCTGCACCGCGAAGCGCACGAAGGACACGAAGGATAGAAATCATTCCGCGCGAAGCGCCGACAGATGCGACCCGGCGCCGGTCGCATCTGTCGGCGCTTCGCGCGGAATGATTTCTATCCTTCGTGTCCTTCGTGCGCTTCGCGGT
>JAWODX010000593.1:0-3405 GCA_046483085.1 Planctomycetota bacterium | reverse complement strand
TGATGGTCCGGCGCATGTGGTCAACCCGCTCCCCCGTTCCTCCCGGAAGCATCATGCAAAATTCCCACCTGGGATATTTGCATGATGGTCCGGCGCATGTAGAGAGGGACGCAGCCGGGGCCCCGGCGAGAACAGGCCCGTGCCTGAGCACGCCTGTCGCACGCAGCCTGCGTTTGCCCCGGTGTCGACCTCATGTGGGCGGCGCGTCAACCCGCTCCGCCGTCCCTCCCGGAAGCATCATGCAAAATTCCCACCTCGGATTTTTGCATGATGGTCCGGCGCACGTAAGGAGGGGCGGAGGCGGGGCGTCGGCCCGGGCCTGTCGGCGCTCGCGAGGGCCGGGGAACAGGCCTCAACGGCTCCAGCCTGCAAACCAAACTGGGGTGACTCAGGGGCCGCGCACGCTTGACAAGGAGGGGCGGCCACCTATAATCGCCGCAAAGTTCATCCGACGATCGGTCGGCGAGGCACGTCAACGAGGAGGGAGACAGAGATGAGGATCATCGTCGTAGCGGACGAGGAGGCGATGGGGAGGCGCGCCGCGGACCTCGTCGAGGACGAGATGGGGAACCACGCGAACCCGGTGCTCGGGCTGGCGACCGGGAGCACGCCGCTCCCGCTCTACCATGAGCTGATCCGGCGGCACCGGGAAGAGGGCCTGGACTTCGCGACCACCATCACGTTCAACCTCGACGAGTACGTCGGCCTCCCCCCCGATCACAAGGAGAGCTACCATCGGTTCATGCGGGAGAACCTGTTCGACCACATCAACATCGTGCCCGGGAACAGCCACGTGCCCGACGGCATGGCGGACGACGTCGAGGCCGCCTGCCGGGCGTACGAGCAGATGATCGACGACTGCGGCGGCATCGACATGCAGGTGCTGGGGATCGGCGCCAACGGCCACATCGGCTTCAACGAGCCCGGCTCGTCGTTCGGTTCGCTCACGCGCATCAAGACCCTCACCGAGACGACCCGCCAGGACAACGCCCGGTTCTTCGAGTCCATCGACGAGGTCCCCCGCTACGCCATCACCATGGGGATCGGGACGATCCTGGCCGCCCGGAAATGCATCCTGCTGGCGACCGGAGAGAACAAGGCCGACGCCATCGAGGCTGCCTGCGAAGGACCGCTGACCGCCATGTGCCCCGCCAGCGTGCTCCAGCTCCACCGGTACGCCACCCTGATCGTCACCGAAGACGCCGCCGGCCAGCTCACCCTGCCCGTCGAGCACTGAGCGGCCCGCCGGCGAACACTGGAGGAGACCGAACCCCATGAAGCTCGTCCTGTTTGAGGACGCGACGTACCAGAACCTCTACCCGCTGACCTATCTCCGGCCCGTCTTCGAGTTGCGATGCGGCGCGACCTCGCTCCGGGAGAAGATCACCGCCGCCGCAGCCGCCGACTCCGCCGCCTGCTTCGTCCGCGGCTGGCTCGGCGAGTCCTATGCCGAAAAGACCGACCTGCCCGTGAACGACCTCGACCAGCTCGACGGCGACGCCCTGCTCGTCAACGGGGCGCTGCTCGCCGACGGCGCGCTGGATCTCTCGGCGATGGGCCAGGACGAGGCGGTGAAGGCCGGTGGTGCCCTCGCCGCCGCACGCGTCTCGGGGGCGACCCTCGCCGACGCCAGGGACGCGGCATCGGGCGAGAACCCCGCCGAGACGTTCGACGCCGTCCTCGCGGCGCTCGAAGACCGGCTCTCGGTCACGGACGCCGACGCGACGATGATCGACGCGCCCTGGCTGCTCATCCGCCACAACGAGACGATGCTCGAGAAGGACTTCGAGCGGCTGTACGCGGACCGGGCGGGCGTCCACGGCGACATGCACGAGACGAGCAGCATCGTCGGCGAGGAGAAGCGCGTCTACATCGCCGAGTCCGCGACCGTCGGCCCGATGGTCGCCATCGACGCCTCCGACGGCCCGGTCGTGCTCGAAGAGGACGTGAAGGTCCTGCCGCACACCCGGATCGACGGGCCGGCGTATGTCGGCCCGAAGAGCCAGCTCCACGGCGGCAAGATCCGCGAGGGCTGCTCGTTCGGCCCCGTCTGCCGCGTCGGCGGCGAGGTCGAGTGCACCATCATCCAGGGCTATTCGAGCAAATACCACGACGGGTTCCTCGGCCACAGCTACGTCGGCGAGTGGGTCAACCTGGGCGCGATGACGACGAACAGCGACCTGAAGAACGACTACACCCCGGTCAGCGTCTACCTCAAAGGCGAGCTGACCGACACGGGCGAGCAGTTCCTCGGCTCGATCATCGGCGACCACACGAAGACGAGCATCGGCGTCCTGCTCAACACCGGCAGCATGATCGGCATGATGTCCAACCTCGTCTTCGCCGGCCAGTTGATGCCCAAGGAGGTCCCGTCGTTCTGCTGGATGCTGAACAACCGGCCGACGAAGGGGATGGGCTTCAAGAACATGCTCGCGACGGCGCGGGCGGCGATGGCTCGGCGCGACAAGGAGCTGACCGAGGCCGACGAGGCGCTGATCAAGCACGTTCGTGACATGCTGAAGCCGCAGCTCCGCGTCGCGATCAAGAAGGCGTTCAAACGGTAACCTTTTTAGGGAGACGATGTGATGGCCGACCTGGAGGACGTTGAGAAGAGGGTGAAGCAGGTGACGAGCGACGTGCTCGGCGTGCCCGTGGATCAGATCAGCAACGACTCGCGGTTCGTCCAGGATCTGCACGCCGAGTCCATCCAGAGCATCGAGCTCGTCGCCGGGTTCGAGGCCGAGTTCGACATCGAGATGGACGAAGACGAGGCGCTCGAGGTCAAGACCGTCGGCGACGCCGTCGAGTTCATCGCCAAGTACGTCGACGAGAGTGAAGACGCCTGACCGGCTCCCTCACGGGCGCAGAGCGTTCTCGCCTCGGCACACCCCCGTACCCCCCCGCCCGCCGGCGCGGCGCACGCGCGGATCGCTTGCCGTGCCGCCTGACCGCGCTATACTGAAGCGCGCATTCCCGGCCCGCCTCCACGGAGAGAACCCTTGACCGAGAAGATCCTCTGCGGGCTGGCCGTCATCGGCCTGTGGTCCACTCCCCCCGCGTCGGCGGCCGAGCCGCAACCGACCGAGCGGGTCAACCCGCGGACCCACTGGCGATACTTCATGGTCCGGAAGACCGAGCAGGTGCGGCTCGAGTCCGGCGAGGTCCAGGCGGTCCGTTTCGTCGGCCGCCGCCGGGGCACGATCAAGAAGGTCCAGGCCTCGCACTCCGCCCTGCCGCCGGGGAACTGGCGAACGGAGAGCTTCGACGACAGCTCCTGGCCGCGGCGCCGACTGCCCGACATGAGCACGCGTCACCGCGCCCTTTCGCTCCTCTGCGCCCGGACGCACTTCCTCGTCGCCGACCCCGCGAAACTCGGTCGCGTCACGCTCTAGGTCGACTACCGCG
>JAWODX010000549.1:0-3417 GCA_046483085.1 Planctomycetota bacterium | reverse complement strand
CGTGCTCCTTCCGGAGCTCATCCAGTTCGGCCGGGTCGTCGATCCATCGGATCATGGGTCTTGCTGGGCGGGGCGATGCCGGGGCCCGGCGGCCCTTCGCAACCATCTCAGAAGGTGAGGCGGACATTCCTGTCCGCCGCCTGGCAGGCAAGAATGCCTGCCCCACCGACCATTGAGATAGTTTGTTACCCGCCCTTCTCCTCCTTCGCGTGAAGGGCCTCCACGTATTTCTCCATGCACCTGCGACAGACGGCCGCCTCGCCGTCCTCGCTGATGAACCGGCGGAACTCGGTCAGCCAGTCGACGCCCTCCGTCCCGCGCTCCCGGATGAAGCCCAGGAAGCAGACGAGCCGCCGCAGCGCCTCGTTATCGATCGAGTGCTCCATCTCGCAGGCGATCGACTCGGCCCGCTCCGGATCGAGCCCCAGCACGTGCTCCAGGAAATCCTCGAGGATGTGATGCCGGAGCCAGATCTCCTCGGCGATCTCCGTCCCCCGCGGCGTGAGCGTCACCGGGTCGTACGGCTGGTAGTTGACCAGCTCCTTCTGCGAGAGCGATTGCAGGGCGGCGGTCACGGCCGACTTGGCGACCGACAGCCCGGCCGCGATGTCCCGCACCCGGGCGAACCCTCGGTCATTCTCCAGCCGGAAGATCGTCTCCAGATAATCCTCCAGCGTGTGGCTCAGTTCCTCGCTCATGATCCCTCGAGCCTCCGCTCGGTTCCGGCTGTTCAACTCATTGAACATTATACTGACGGCAGACAACAGGTCAAGCCGGAAGAAGCGGAACGTCATTCGAGAGCGGCTCAGCGCAGGTCGAACCCGCTCTCCGGCCGGGCGCCCCGGCGGCTCGCCTCGGTCAGCTCTCCGTTCTTCTTCACCAGGGCGAACTCGTCCAGCAGCCGGCCGTCGGCGGTCAGCGCCCTGGCCGAGAGCTTCGCCCCGTCCACCTGAACCACCAGGTAGTGATGGTCGAGCCGGCCGGCCGCGAGGTATGGATGCCGCTCCAGGTCGTGGAGCCGGGCGCCTCCGCCCCCCGTCACCACGTGCGTGATCGGATGGGTCTCGTTCACGCCGGTCTCGTACAGGGGGACGAACCGCTGGTAGCTGTGGCTGTGCCCGCAGAGGATCAGGTCGACCCCATGCTTCCGGAAGATCGGCAGCAGGTCGCCGTGCCCCCAGCGGGAGGCGTGCCCGCCCACGTCGTAGCTCGGATGGTGATAGTACACGATCTTCCAGGTGGCGTCGGATCCGGCGAGGTCGTTCCGACACCACGCCACCATCCGCTCGTGCTCGGCGGGGTCGGCGCACGAGTCGAGGCAGACGACGTGGGTGTTCCCATGGTCGAACGAGTACCAGGTCCGGTCGTCGGGACTGTGGAGGAGCTGGCGGTACGCGTCGGCGTCGCCCTCGTGGTTGCCCCGGGCGGCGAAGACGGGGACGTGGTCGATGACCTCGGCCAATGGCTCGAAGAACTCGGGCGCGTACTCGTCGAAGGCGCCCGACGAGACCAGGTCGCCGGTGTGGAGGAGGAACGCCGGCCGGTGCCGGTTGAACCGCCGGGCGACGCTGCCGTGGATGGCCGGGTAACTGCGCGAATCCCCGTACGCGATGAACGTGAACGGCTCCGGCCTCGCGGGGAAGGTGCGGAACGACGCCCCGTGCGTGCTCGTGCCGCAGGTCACCCGGTATTCGTACCGGGTGCCGGGCTCGAGGCCGGCGAGGCGCACGCGGTACAGGTGCGGCGGGCCGCCACGCTGCCCGTCGTCGAGCGGCCGGGCGGCCAGCCGGCGGTCCAGCTCCCCCGAGCCGTACCCCACGCGGCACGGATGACCGCGGGCCGAGGTCCACCGCAGCGTCACCCCGCTCCTCCCCGCGGCCTGGAGATAGGGCGTGATGACAAAGCCCTCGGACCCGACCGGCCGGTCCATCTGGGAGCAGCCGGCGGCCAGCAGCACGAGCAGGGCGAACGGCAGGGCGTGAACTCTCGGCTTCATATGGGGCCTCGCTGTCAGGTTCTTGCGGCCGGTTCTCGCACGCGATTATAGCGCAGCCGGCCCGCCAATTCCTGCGAACCCCCGCCGGTTCGCCCTCGACCTCCTGTCCGAGAGAGTTGATATCCAAAATGGGGGTGCTCGGGACGGTTCCTGTTCGTGCTCGTGCTCCTGCTCCTGCTCGTCCTCACGGGTCTCGATTCGAGCGAAACGCCGAGGACGACGACGAGGATTCGGACCGGCGGCGACGCTTGCGCCGCTGCCGGTCCAATCCCCCCATTCTGATCATCGACGGGTGCGTCGAGATATTATGGTTGCGGCAAACGTGACGACGGCTCGTCCCGGGACACGATCCGGGGCCGCTTCGCGGTCCGGTCAGGTCCCCGGCTCGCTCCTGCATTACCTCCACTCGCCCGGATCTGCCGATTGCGCCGCCGGCGCGCCGGAGCCGGGGACGTGTACCGGAAGCCGCTTCCGCGAGAGCGGAACTGGGTCGCTACGTGTCCCCTGATGCCCGCGGCCGGATTCCGCGCGGGGCTTCGCCGCGCATCGGGTATAATCATGCCAAGAGATTATCTCAAAAGGTGGGGCGGACATTCCTCTCCGCCGCCTGGCAGGCAAGAATGCCTGCCCCACCGACGATTGAGATCGTTTGTAAGGGGAGGGCTGAGGAAACAACCATGAAGAGAGCGTCTGTCATCCTGGCTGCAGCCCTGGCCCTGTCGCCGCCCGCGCTCGCCGCCCGGGCGACCGTCGACTCGTTCGAGGTCACCCCCGCGGCGAACGCCGCGAAGGTGGCGTGGGAGGCGACCGCGAAGGGGATCGACGGCTGGGCGGTCGAGTGGGCCTCGTTCTCGCAGTTCCAGGGCGGGACCACCCGGGGCCTGAAGCCCGACGCACGGGCCTTCACCATCACCGGCCTGAAGCCCGGCCGCGTCTACACCGTCCGCCTCTACCCCTACGTGAAACGGGACAAGACGATCGCCCGCGCGGCGCTGAAGGGGAAGCGGCCCGCCGCCCGGTTCCGCGTCGGCAAACCGTCGAACGGCAAGCCCGAAACACCGACCGGGCTGACCGCGGTGGCCGACGCCCGCCGCGTCCGCGTCTCCTGGAACCCGAGCCCCGAGCGGCACGTCGCCGGCTACGAGATCGGCCGCAAGGGCCCGGGCGACGAGGGGCTCGCGCCGTACGCCCGGCTGTCCGTCGGCCGCCCCACGCCGCGGCTGGCGCTCGTCGACGGCCCCGCGCTCCGGCCGACCGGCGTCGCCGAACTGCTCGACACGAACGTCGAGGAGGGGAAGGAGTACCGGTACGCCGTCCGCGCGTTCACCGAGGGCGACCCGCCCGAGCACCGGTCGGACTAGTCCGAGCCCGCGGCCGTGACGGCCGAGCCGTACCGGCTTCGGTCGGGCGACGTGGTCCTG
>JAWODX010000565.1:0-11653 GCA_046483085.1 Planctomycetota bacterium | reverse complement strand
CGCGACCAGCCGCCGCTCGCGGGCGAGGGGGAGCTCGGAACCCATCGGCGCGCCGTTCACGGAGAGCCGCAGTGCGATGCGGGCGCCGGTCAGGGCGACGGTCCGGCGGGCGCGGAGCGCGTCGAAGAGCGCCCGGCGCGTGAGCGCGCCCGCCCAGACGGCGCACAGCCCGCCCCAGTACGGGCGCGGCTCTTTCGCCGAGCCGCCGGGCCGGGCGCTGTGCGTGTCGGACCCGCCGGTGAACCCGAACCGCAGGCCCCGGCGCAGGCCGTCCATC
This sequence comes from Planctomycetota bacterium, assembly GCA_046483085.1. Taxonomy (GTDB): domain Bacteria; phylum Planctomycetota; class PUPC01; order PUPC01; family PUPC01; genus JAWODX01. Next base: position 11,376 of record JAWODX010000565.1, on the reverse strand, counting down.
ACCCCGCCCTCGCGGCGGGGCGGCCGCATCGGGCGGTCGTCGGGGCCATATCCCTCGCTGGATCCGTGCATCGACCAGAGCTCGACCAGCCGGTCGACGTCCGTCTCCATCGCGTCCCAGTCGGTCCCCGGCACGTGCTGGTCGAGCGCGTAGCCCGGATGATGGCTGATCACGAGCGCGTCGGTCCCCCGGAGCGCCTCGTAGAGCGCGGCCGGGTGGGCGTAGCGGTCGTCGTCGATGGGCAGGTAGGGCGCGTCGCCGCCGAGGTAGTGGACGACCTTGTCGCCGCAGTGGGAGTGCTGCCACTCGAACGAGAGGAGGGTGACGAAGCGTCCCTCGTGGAGGTGCATCTCGCAGAGCTGCTTCGCGACGGCCCACTTGTCGTTGTCGAGGTAGCCGTGGACCTGGCAGGGGACGGCGAGGAAGTCGAGCCGCTTGTCCTCCCGCGCCCAGCGATAGACCTCGTCGGTGTAGCCCTCCGCTGCGCTGTTCAGGTCGTGGGCGTGGAGGTCGCCGAAGTACAGATGCGGCCCGTCGCCGGGCAGGCACCAGTTCGAGCGGGCGGCGTGGCCGCCGGGCGGGCCGGCCGCCTCGGCGAACGCCGGCTCGCCGCCGACCGGGAGCTCGACCTGGCAGATGCCGCCGCTCAGGTGCGCCGCGCCCGTGTGCTCGTCCATGCGAAGTTCGACGACGCCGTCCCTCGGGACGCGGTTGTCGAACTCGTCGCGGACGGTCACCGTCGCCCGGACGGTGTCGCCGGGCGCGCTCGTGCCGGGCAGGAAGACGTCGAGGTGGTCGGATCGGCGGGGCCGGACGCGCACGACGACCGGCTCGGGCAGGCGCATGAGCGGCTCGCCGTCGTCGACATCGACGACCACCTTGAACTCCTTGCGCCCGGCGAGCGGCGTCCAGCGGAAGCCGCCGGTCCGGCCGACGGCGAGCCGCACCTCCTCGCCCTCGCCGAGCTCGCGGGTGGTGCGGAAGCCCGGCTCGTGCAGCGGTTCGACGCCGCCCGGCTCGGTCACCTCGACGAACCCGCGGCGGGCGGGATCGTCGGTCTGCGTGCCGCTCCCCAGCGGGCGCTGGCCGGGGGTCCAGAAGAGCACCTCGCTCCCGGCGGGGAGGCCGGCGGGTCCGACGCGGAACCAGAGCTCGAACGGGTGTTCGGCGCGGGCTTCGACCTCGGCGACGTTCGCCCCCGCGGCGCCGAGCTGTGACGGGCGGTACAGCGACTCGTCGCCGTACGCGTCGATGTCGCCCTTCCAGGTGCGGCCGGGCCGGCGGCCGGCGTTCCATCGGCGCCGGTGGAAGACCCGCTCCTCGTAGTCGAAGTCGTCCTCGGGATGGTGCGGCATGCGGTGGATCGGGCCGTCGAGGGCGTCGGCGAACACCAGCTTCAGCTCGGGCAGGCCGAGCGCGTCGAACACGTCCCTCCATCGTTCGCGTTGGTTCTCGTGGACGAGCAGCGGGCGGAAGCCGAGGTCGAGGTACGTCTTGACGGCGGCGAGCCGGAAGTCGTCGGTCAGCAGCCACGCCCTGTCCAGCCCTTCGTCGCGCATCCGGTGCAGCGCGGCGAGCGAGACCTGGTACCCGAGCCGCCGGCCCCGGTAGGCCTTTCGCACGCCGACGTAGTGGACGGCGCCGGCGTCGGGCATTTTCACGGGGTGCCGCCAGGCCGAGGCGCTGGCGACCGGCCGGCCGTCGCAGAGGACGAAGAAAATGCGCTCGGGGCGAAACGCGGGGTCGGCCCGCAGCACGGCGTCGAATTTCATGTGGCCGGGCGGGCGCTCGAACGACTCGTTGAGGATCGTCTTCCAGGCCGGGGCGTCGCCGGGCCGGTACGTCCGCAGGGCGCAGTCGCCGGGCAGCTCGACCTCGGGCAGGTCGTCCAGGCGGTTGCGGACCATCACGAGCTGCGGCGATTGCGACTCGTCGTTCGGCACGGGGTGTCCCCTCCGCCGGTCGGGCGGATTATAGCGGCGGGGAAAACCGCGTGCAACGCGGCAGCACGCGGCAGCCGGACCGGCCTTGTGGCGAGGGGAACGACGAGCGGCACACTCGATGCGGTTTTCGACGACGAGGACGACGACGAGTACGGGTACGATTGCGGCAGCAGCGCGGGAGATGTCCGGAGTCCGGTCCAGCACCCGGGGGGAGCAGCCGTCAGATCAGGCTGGTGCTGAAGTAGCGCTCGGCCCGGTCGGGCAGGACGGTGACGATCTTCTTGCCCGGGCCGAGCTCGTCGGAGAGCTGGAGTGCGGCCCAGACGTTCGCGCCGGACGACGTGCCGACGAGCGCGCCCTCGAGCCGCGCCAGGCGGCGCGTGGTCTCGATCGCGTCCTCGTCGGTGACGGTGAGCACCTGGTCGATGATCGAGGTGTCGAGGACGGGCGGGACGAACCCGTCGCCGATCCCCTGGATCTGGTGGAGTCCGGGTTCGTGGCCGAGCAGAGCGGCGGCGTTGGCGGGCTCGACCGCGACGGCGAGGATGTTCGCGTCGCGTTCCTTGAGGAACCGGCCGACGCCGCCGAGGGTGCCGCCGCTCCCCACCCCGGCGACGAACGCCGCGATGTCGCCCTCCATCTGCTTCCAGACCTCCGGCCCGGTCATCAGGTAGTGGGCCTCGGGGTTGCGCGGGTTCTCGAACTGCCGCACCGGCCAGAGGCCCGGATCGTCGGCCACCATCTTGTTCATGTGGTCGACGGCGCCGGCGATGCTCTCGTCGGCGGGGGTGAGGATGAGCTCGGCGCCCAGGGCGCGGATGATCTTCTTCCGCTCCTCGCTCATGTCCTCGGGCATGACGATCACCACGTCGTAGCCCTTGTGGACGCCGATGAGGGTGACGCCGATCCCGGTGTTGCCCGAGCTGGCCTCGATGATGGTCCTTCCCGGCTCCAGCTCGCCGCTCTTCTCCGCCCGCTCGATCAGGTATCTGGCGACGCGGTCCTTGATGCTGCCCCCGGGGTTCAGGTACTCGGCTTTCGCGAACACGGTGCCGTCCGAGATCCGGGTCAGCTCGAGGAGCGGCGTGTTGCCGATGGCGTTGAGGATGTTCGTGTAGTATTCCATCGTTCAGCCCTTCCCTGTTTTCTTCCGGGGGGCGAAGAGGAGCGCGTAGAGGGCGAGGTAGGCGGCTCCGACGCAGATGCCGGCGTCGGCGATGTTGAACGCCGGCCACGCCTTGCCCGGCCAGTAGTAGACCTCGATGAAATCGCGCACGTAGCCGAAGACCACCCGGTCGTAGACGTTGCCGACCGCGCCGGCCATCACCAGGCCGAGTGCGACCTGGAGGGTCGGCGGGCGGGTGTCGTCGCGGTAGGCGAACCAGACGACCAGGCCGCCGGCCACCACGCCGAACGCGAGCCAGACGAGCCCGGCCCCCTGCCCGAGCCCGAACACCCCGCCGTAGTTCCGGCCGTAGACGATGTGCAGGAAGCCGGGGATGAGGACGACCGGCGGGTAGTCGGGCGCCATGCGCCCGGCCTGGCGGGCCGCGTCGGCCAGCGGCTCGAGCCCGGCGTCGTCGGCCCGGTCGGCGAACTCATCGAGCCGGCCCTGCCCGGCCAGTTCGGCCAGCCGCAGGCGACCCAGCTCGAAGGCGTGCAGCCGGAGCTGCTCGGCCGCCTCCGCACGCCGTCGTTCCGCCCGGCGGGCGACCGCCGGATGACGGGTCGCGAAGGAATCGAAGATGACGTACTTGCTGAGGAGGTCGGCCGCGGCGCAGAGGATGGCGACCAGCCAGAATAGGGCCCGGACCTTGGTCAGGAGCCGGATTCTTCCTGCTCGTTCAGGCATGAGACGCACGCCGTGGCATCGGGTTTGGCGATGAGGCGACCTTTCGGGATGGCCTTGCCGCATATGTCGCAAAGGCCGAAGCTGCCCTCCTCGATCCGTTCGAGCGCCTCGTCGATGGCCCGGAGCGTGTCGCCCTGCTGTTCGAGCACGCCCAGATCGAACTCCTGCGCGTAGTTATCCGACCCGAGGTCGGCGAAGTTGGAGATGTCCAGGGTCGCGTTATCGACCTTGGGTTTGTGCGCGGCCTCATTCTCGAGATAGTTGGCATCCCCGACAATGGCCGCTCGTTTCGCCAGGAGACGTTCCTTGAATTGCTCGATGTCTTTCTTCTTCAGTGCCATGTCTGTCACCCCGCTTTCGGTGGCCGGCGGGCCGTTCCCGCCGGACTCTACACTCCGTGATGTTGTCAACGACCTGCGACGCAGCCCCTGCTGCGCCGCCCAGCAAGCGCCACATTATACACGCACGGGCCGCAAAGTCAATTCCGCCTGGCCGCCGTTCCGACCGGTGCGACCGGGCACAGGGGATGGGGCGGGCCCCGGGACGCCCGCGCTTCGCCCCATCTCATCCCCTATTATTGGCCGCCGCCGGCGGCGATTCACTGGAAACGGGGGATTTCCTCGACGGGCTTGCGTCGGCAGCCCGCCCCGTGTAAAATCAGGCTTGACACCTCCCGCCCGGCCCGGAATGAATTCATGTCGAAAGCGCCCGGCTGTGGTCTGATCGTGGTTCTGGTGATGGCTGCCTCGTGCACGACAAGCCCCGCGGCGGAGATGGGCGCGGTGGAGGGAGCCGCGTTCAAGGTGCGGAGGGCTCGCCCGCGGGTGTTCATCCGCGCCGAGGGCTGGCGCGGCCCGAGCGTCGCCAAGATGGAGCGGTGGTTCCAGCTCCCCGAGTACAAGAAGCGGGGGGTGGGAAACTGGCCGATCTTCCAGTACCTGGCGACCGGCGACCGGGAGACGGGGAAGAGGGCGCTGGCCAGGTTGGCGAAGCGCAAGATCGGCGGCCGTTCGCCAAGCTACTCGGGCAAGTCGGCGCAGATCTACGCCGCGACCTACGACTGGCTCCGCGAGCATCCGGACTTCGATCCCGCAAAGAGGAAGGAGGCCGTCGCGCATCTCGAGCACTGGGGCGACTACTTCACGCGCTACCTGACCCGCGCGAGCGCGCCGATCTACTACTCGCGCTACCCGGGGGCGATCTCGGGCCTGACCGCGATCGGGCTCGCGCTCTACGGCGACAGCCCGAAGGCCGACGGCTACATCAAGCTCGCCCACAAGTCGCTGCTCGAATACGGCAAGGCGCGCCAGTACGAAGGCGGCGCGACCGGCGGCGGGAACTACTCGCTCTACCACGTCTTCCCCGACCTCGGCCGCGCGGTCACCGCGTTCGAGAGCGCGACCGACGCGGGCGTCCTCGACCATATCCGGGGCGAGCAGGGCGACTGGCTCCGCCGCCAGCTCGAATTCCAGATCTGGTACACCCTGCCCACCGGCTACTTCGTCAAGGAAGGCGACCAGTGGCGGAACCACGACAACGCCCAGATGCGGTCGAACGTCGACATCCTGACCCACCTCCTCCACGACGGGCACGGGCGCACCTTCGCCAACCAGATCCACAAACGGTACGGGACGAAGGACTACCACGGCGGCTACGTCTGGGACTTCTTCCTGTTCAACAACCCCGAGATCGAGCCGGAGCCGCTGAGCGGGCTCGGCCGGGCGACGGTGTTCGGCAGGAAGAGCCACGGCTACGTCTTCTTCCGGAGCGGCTGGGAGGAGGACGACACGGTCGTGTTCTTCAAGTGCGGCGAATCGCTCGACACGCACGGCTCGCGCAGCACGGCGCACTTCGACGTCTGGCGCCGGCGCTCGCTCGTCCAGCGCGGCGGGCCGTGGTACAACGTGAAGACGCGCGGCGGCAGTTCGTGGCACAACAACACGATGCATTTCGTGAGCGAGGGCGACGCCGGCAGCCACCCGAACACGATCATCAAGCGGGACATGAAGCTCGACGTCGACGCCTTCCTCGAGTGGAAGAAGGGGGCGGGCGTGGAGGCCGGCGACATCGTCGAGTTCGAGGTGAAGGACGACTACGCCCGCGTCCTGGCCGACGCGACCGCCGCCACGAAGAGCTGCAAGAGCTGGACCCGCGAGCTGGTCTGGCTCGGCTACCACCATCTGCTCGTGCTCGACCGGGTCGAGACCCTCGGCAAGCCGGTGAAGCAGACGTGGATGCTCTTCCTCAAGGGCGAGCGGAGAATCGACGGGACGCTGGCCACCGCGAGCCTCGGCGGCAGCAAGCTCTTCTGCCGCACCCTCCTGCCCGAGGACGCGACGCTTGCGTTCGTCGAGACGAAGAAGGGCGGGACGCGCCTCGAAGTCAGGCCGCCCGACGACAGGCCCGGGAGGCGGGTCTACCTGCACGTCATCACGGCGTTGCCCGAGACCGCCGACGAGCCGAAAGCGTCGGTCCGGCGCGAGGGCAAGAAGCTGGTGGTTACCGTTGGGAACCGGTCTTACACTTTTGAGGAGTAGAAGGATGAGGCGAGGTCTGTGCGTTGTTTTGGCCCTGGTTCTGCTGGCTTCCGCTGCCTGCGCCGCCGAGATGGGCGCGGTGGACGGTGTCGACTTCAAGGTGAAGAAGGAGCGGCCGCGGATCTGGATCCTGAAGGAGGAATGGCGGGGGCCGAACGTCCCGCAGCTCAAGAAATGGTTCCAGCTTCCGGAGTACCGGAAGCGGGGGGTGGGCGGGCACCACGAGCTGCAGTACGTGGTGAACGGCGACGAGGCGGCGGGCTCGAAGGCGGTCGCCCAACTGTGCAAGATGAAGATCGGCGGCAGCTCGCCCAGCTACAGCGGTGCCCCGGCCCAGCGGATGGCCGCCCGCTATGACTGGCTCCGGAACCATCCCGACTTCACCGCCGCGAAGCGAGCCGACGTGGTCAAGCACCTCGAGAAATGGGGCGACTATTTCACCCGGTTCGCGACCGGGCGCGGATCGTGCGTGTACTACTCGCGCTACCCCGGCGCGATCGGCGGGCTGTGCTGCATCGGGCTCGCCCTGTACGGCGACAGCCCGAAGGCCGACAAGTACATCGCCGCCGGCTACCGGGTCCTGGTCGAGTACGGCAAGTGCCGCGCCTACGAAGGCGGCGCTTCGGCCGGCGGGACGTACTCGATCCACCACGCCTTCCCCGACCTCGCCCGCGCCGTCACCGCCTTCGAAAGCGCGACCGACGCCGGCCTGCTCGAACACATCGAGAAGAAGCAGGACGACTGGCTTCGCAAGCAGCTCTACTGGCAGATCTGGTCGACCTATCCCAACGGCTACTTCGTGAAGGAGGGCGACCTCTGGCAGAACCCGGACCGGACACAGACGCGGATGCAGATCGACGTCGTCACCAACCTGCTCGACGACCCGTACGGTCGTCGGCATGCCGAGCTCATGCACGAGCGCTGGGGCCGGCGGGACTACCACGGCCATTACGTCTGGAACTTCTTCATCTTCAACGATCCGGGTGTCAAGCCGAAACCGCTCAGCGAGCTGGGCAAGGCCGCGATCTTCGGACGCGACTCGCACGGCTACGTCATCTTCCGCAGCGGCTGGGATAAGGACGACACGCACATCTTCTTCCGGTGCGGCGAAGGGCTCGACGTCCACTCGAACAAGGGAGCCGGCGCGTTCGACATCTGGCGGCACCAGGCACTTGCCCAGCGGGCCAACCGCGACTATCCGAAGGGCGACGACCGGATCCAGTACTCCAACGCGCTCGTGTTCAACGACCACGATCACCCGAGCAGCCGGATGAAGACCAACTTCCCCATCGACTTCGAGGCGTTCCTCAAGCGGAAGAAGCAGCGGAACGTCGAAGTAGCGTCCATCGTCGACTACGAAGTCACCGACGAGTACGCCCGCGTGAAGGGCGACATCTCCGCCGCCGTCAAGCGCGACTGCGAGAAATGGACCCGCGAGCTCGTCTTTCTCGGTTACAAGTACCTGCTCGTGCTCGACCGGGTGGTGACCAAGAAGCCGGTCAGCCAGAAGTGGCAGATCCACCTGGCCGGCGACGTGAAAGTCGACGGCGTGCTCGCCACGGCCACCCGCGGCAAGGGCCGGCTCTTCTGCAAGACCGTGCTGCCCGCGGAGGACGACGTGACCGTCAGCGCCGAGGAGGTCCGGAAGTTCCACCGCCACGCCGTCTCGCTGAAAGAACCCGCCGCCGGCGCGAGCACCTGGCTGCACGTGCTCTACCCGACCGAGAGCGACGTCGACGCCATGCCCGCCGGCTCGGTCAAGCGGGCGAACGGGAAGCTGACCGTGACCGTCGGCGAGCTCTCGTACACGTTCGGGAAGTAAATACCTGCGGGCAGGGGCAAGGCGGGGCCGCGCGGGCCGCTTGTGGTGCGCGCTGCCCCGTCGTTCGCGCTCTTACGACGTGGCTTTGAGCCGGGGGGAGGTTCCGCAGACGAATTCGCTGCCACTCATCTCGCTTGATTGCGCCTTTCCGGCGTTTCCGGCTCGGTCCGCGCGCCACCCCGGGAGCGGGGGCACCAGACCGAGCGAAGTGGGTCAAGAGGCGGGGCAAAGGCGGGCGCTTGACGCGCGGTATGGGACTCGTATAATGTTCAAGTGCTTGAACACACGGCCCCCAGGGTTGAAAGGAACCACATGGTTATCACCATCGCGAGCGGTAAGGGCGGGACGGGGAAGACGACGGTCGCGGTCAACCTCGCCGCCGTCCTCAGCCGCCAGGCCGAGATCGACCGGCCCGTCCGCCTGCTCGACTGTGACGTGGAAGAGCCCGACGACCACCTGTTCGTCAAGCCGGAGTTCTCGCAGCGGGACCCGGTGACCGTGCTCCGCCCCGAATGGCACGAAGAGCTCTGCACCGGCTGCGGCGCCTGCGAGGAGGCGTGCAACTACAACGCGATCGCGATCGTCTCGCCGGTCAAGGCCGAGGCCGACGCGGACAAGCAGGTGCTGATCTTCCCCGAGCTCTGCCATGCCTGCGGCGCCTGCTCCTACGTCTGCCCCGAGAACGCGCTCACCGAAAAGCGCGTCTCGATCGGCTCGGTCGAGGCGGACCCCGACGGCGGCGAGTTCTACTTCGCGCACGGGCTGCTCGACGTCGGCGAGCCGCTCGCGCCGGTCGTGGTCAAGGGCGTGAAGGAGCACGTGGCCGAGGACGGGATCACGCTGATCGACGCCGCGCCGGGCACCGCCTGCCCGGTCGTCGAGGCGATGGACGGCGCCGACGTCTGCCTCCTGGTCACCGAGCCGACGCCGTTCGGCCTGAACGACCTGCGCCTGGCCCTCAACATGGCGCTCAAACTCCGCGTCCCCGCCGCGATCATCGTCAACCGGTCCGACGGCGAGGACGCCATCATCCAGGACTACGCCGACGAGACCGGGGTGCCCGTCATCGGCCGCATCCCGTTCAAGCGGGAGTACGCCGAGGTCTACTCGCACGGGAACCTGCTCGTCGACCACTTTCCCGATCTGGCCGACCGGCTGCTGGGGATCTATCGCGCTGCGGAGAACCTGGCGGGAACGGAGCCGCCGGCCCCGCCCGAGGAGGAGCTCCTCGCCGAGGCCGAGTCGGCGACGAAACCCCGAACCTCCGACGCCCCCCGGAAGCCGCACCACGAGTGCACCGTGATCAGCGGCAAGGGGGGGACGGGCAAGACGACGGTCACCGCGTCGCTCGCGGCGCTCGCCGACGACAAGGTGATGGCCGACTGCGACGTCGACGCCGCCGACCTCCACCTGCTCCTCCGGCCGGAGACGCGGGAGGTGCACGACTTCTACGGCGGCCTGAAAGCGGTCATCCGCGAGGACGACTGCACCGCCTGCGCCACCTGCGCCGAGCTCTGCCACTTCGACGCCATCGAGCCGGTCTCCGACGAGGCCGGTGGCCCGATGGCATACCGCGTGAACGAGTTCGCCTGCGAGGGCTGCGGCCTCTGCGGAACCGTCTGCCCGGTCGGCGCCATCGACGTCAGCGCGGCGCGGACCGGCCAGAGCTACGTCTCGGACACCCGCTACGGCGTGATGTCGCACGCCCGGCTGGGCATCGCCGAGGAGAACACGGGGAAGCTCGTCACCCGGGTGCGGCGCCGCGCCGCCCAGCTCGCCGCGGAGGAGGGCAGCTCGGCGATCCTCGGCGACGGCTCGCCGGGGACCGGCTGCCCCGTCATCGCCTCGATCTCCGGCGTCGACGTCGCACTCATCGTCACCGAGCCCACCGTCTCGGGCGTGCACGACATGGAGCGCGTGCTGGCGCTCTGCAAGCACTTCGGCGTGCCCGCCCTGATCTGCATCAACAAGTGCGACCTGAACACCGAGCAGGCGGAGCGGATCCGGACGCTTGCCGGCGAGGCCGGCGCGCGGGTCATCAGCGAGATCCCGTTCGACCCGACCGTCAACGACGCGCTGCGCCAGGGCCAGAACCTCGTCGAGTTCGGGCGCGGCCCCGCCGCCGAGGCCGTCCGGGGTATCTGGGAGTTGCTGCGAACGGAGCTCCTGGGTCGGTAACCGGCCGGGCGGCCTCAATGTTCGGCGTGCAGGAGCCGGCGAAGCGCCAGCGCGGCGAAGAACGCCGCCACGGCGATGAGCACGATGCAGGCGCCGACCGGGACCTCGTACCGACGGAGGGCGTAGGCGACGAGGAATCCGCCGAGCGCGCAGCCCGCCCCGAGCCCCGCCGAGCAGAGGGCCGTCGGCCAGTACCCACGGCACAGCAGGAACGCCGCTGCCGCCGGAATCGAGATGAGACTGTAGATCATCAGCCCGCCGACCGTGTTCAGGTTGACGGTCAGCGTGGCCCCGCAGAGGACCAGGAACAGCAGGAGGACCAGGCGCTCGCGCAGCCCGGTCGCCGCGGCCAGCGACCGGCTGAAGAGCACGGCGCACATCTCCTTCGAGAAGAGGAGCGTGAAGAGGAACAGGCCGCCGCTGGTCAGGGCGATCCAGCCGACCTCGCGCCAGCCCACGAAGACCAGGCTCCCCCACAGCAGCCCGAGCAACGGGCCCTTCGCCCCGGGCGACAGGCCGATCCCCAGGAACACCAGCCCCATCATCAGCGAGAACAGGACGCCGAGCGCCACGTTCGCGTTCAGCCGGAGCCGCCGGCGGCCGACGAGCCCCAGGCTGCCCGAGACGAGAACCGATGCGAGGAGGGCGGAGGGAAGTTCGGGCAGGCCGGCCAGCCGGCCCCAGATCGCGCCGGCCATCGCCGCGTGGGCGATGGCCACCCCCACGAACGGCATCCGCATCCCCACGATGTACACCCCCGCCAGCCCTGCGCTCGCCCCGCCCAGCAGCCCGGCGATACAGATGGGCAGCAGAAACACCAGCGCGCTACCCTCCCTCCGGACCGTCCGCCAGGCTGATCACGCGCCGCCGCCCCTCCTGCTCCCAGACCTCGATCCGGCAGCCGTAGAGCGCCGACAGGTGCTCCGGTGCCGGATCGAGGTCTGGGAGCAGGAGGGGCGGCGGACGCGACCACCCGTCCGCCCTTCATCAGGACGACGCGGGTGCAGCAGGCCGGGACGAGCCCGACCTCGTGTGAGACCATCA
>JAWODX010000522.1:0-2664 GCA_046483085.1 Planctomycetota bacterium | reverse complement strand
CCGGTGACCGGCTGCCAGCGCCCATCGGCCGCGTTCGTCCGTCCTAGCTTCTCCTTCTTCGCAGGGCGAGCAGTGCCAGGCCGAGCAGTGACAGCCCGGCCGGCTCGGGGATGGGCTCGACCGGCGGGGGGACCTGCTCGATGAAGACGCCCGACAGCCGCGGAGAATCGCCGCCGTCCGCCACAATAATCTGAAGCGGATCCCCGGGCCCGATCATGTCGTCGCCGGTCAAGTCCCAAGTGAGAGCGACGTCCGGGTCGAACAGCTCGGTGATGTCGCTGGCGGCGTCATCCGGATAGCCCGGGTGCTCCTGGATGATGGCGTTCACATTCACGTCATACGAGAAGGTCCCCCAGGCCGTATCTCCGCCCAGCAGGGTGACGTAATACTCGGCGGGCGGCAGGTTCTTGACCTCGAACATGAGGGTGCCCGGCTTGCTGATGCCCTGAGCGACGACGGCGTCGCGGAACAGGTTGGTGTAGTCGACGCCGCCGAGCAGCCCGGGCAGGTTGCCGGTGCCTCGGTCCTTGTGCATGCCGCCGTGGAAGCCAGCCTCGACGGCGTCCGGCAGCACGACCTGGGTGCCGGCCGAGTACAGGTTGTTGTCCCGGACCGCGTGCCAGTCGTAGGGGCCGTCGGTCTGTTCGCCGCTGTTGCCCCAGTCGAAAGCCCAGATTTCGCCAGCCCCTGCGGCGCCGGTCCATATGCCCAGCAATATCAGCCAACCGACAAGAAACAATCGTCTGCCCATTTCAAATCTCCTTTCGTTCAAATGGGCCTCCGTTCAAATCCGAAAGGGTCGTCGCCCTTCCGCCAATACACCATACGTGTGGCTCGTTCGAATCGTTCGTTTGCCGCGCACCTCCTTTCCTGATTCGCAATCTGGTCTGTTCTTCGTGCGATCATTCCTGCAGATTCTGTTTGCCTGGAACGGCCCACGATGCACCGACCTGGGGGAACCCTCGAGTGCCGACGCCGGATCGCCGCCCGGACCATACGCAGTCGCCCCGGCCCGCAGCCAACAGACGTCCTGATCCAATGCCTGCTCGCTCGATCCGGGCCGGTACGAACGGCCTGGAGAGCGATCCGGGACGCATGGCGGCAGTCGCCGACGGCGCGCGGTCGAAGACCCGCAGCGGCAATCCATGCCTGTCGCACTACACTCATCCGGTCTTGGCCCACCTGGCCCGGCGTGCAGTTCCTGTTATGCGGCGGCCTCGCGCCTGGCCCGCTCGACGGTCTCCGAGGAGACCGTGCTGCGGCAGTCGGGACAGTGCCACAGCTCGATCGGGGGCAGACTTCCGAGCCGCTGCACGGAGTGGAACCGTGCCCGCTCGTGGCTGCACGTTTCCCTCGTCGCCATAAACGACTCCTTTCCTCGCTCCTCCTTCGGCCAGACACCGTGCCTGGCGCTCTTCGCCCTTCCGGCGGGCGCGAGGATTCCCGCCGGGGGGCACCTCAGGACAAACCGGGCGCGCTCGGCGCCCCGGTCCGCACATTCCTCGAGCTCCTGGGCCGGCGCGCGCGCGGGTCCGGTCGTGGAGCGCTCTCACGTCCGGTAGCGCGCGTCCGCCGGCCGCGGACATGCGCCCTGCGGCGACGAACCGTACGTACACCCGTTCTGTCGGCCCCCGGGCGGTGCGCGGGCGCAGCGCGCAGGGGGCATAAAGACCTTCAGGGTTCATGCTGCAAATCGTGTGCCCACAGCGGCGCGTATTGCGGTCAATGTCGTAAGCGCCTGCGAAACCAGGGGATATGGTGCCGGCGCCGTCGTCCGGCGTGGGCCGCCGCCGGGCGCGTGTTGCCCAGAATCCCCACCGTTATGAGGTGTTTTGCGTAACCGTTTGCTACACAAGGGATTAGCCGCGTTTCGGAAAAGCAACAACAGGATCCGGTCGGAACAGCGTCCCTGCAGCCGCGGGCAACGGCGCCCCGCCTCCTGCCGCATCATTGTTACTCAGTGGCCTCATTCACAAATACCGCGGCGAACCGTTCGCTGAAGGGCACGTGCGGGAGGCGACGTGTCGCGGGCATCTTGCCCGCGGTCTCGCGGCCATCCTGGCCGCGACCCCGGTGTCGTGGGCATCTTGCCCGCGGTCTCGCGGCCATCCTGGCCGCGACCCCGCTGCAAGCGGACTGCGAGGGCGAGACGCCCTCGCGACACCCGGGCAGGATCCCCGCGTCACCACCAGGCGACCCGGCGGCATGGTCGGCCGGCCGGGGCTTCAAGCTGGCGCGTTCGTCGTGCCGGTCCGCCCGACAAAGATACGTCGGCGTATTTCCGAATCAGAGGACTCAGCCGGAGGGCCGCCCGGTTTCCTGTTGCATTTCGGGCGGAAATGTGCTTAGCTGGGGCGGCCCTTGGTCGGTGTCACGAAAGGAGCGGACAATGCCGCGAAAGACGCGCGTGGTGACGACGTGTATGGGCAACGTGCGCAAGGGATCGGCCGAGGCGAACCGCGAGCGGGCGCTCGGCATCCTCGATGCCGCCTGCAAGCTCGGGCCGGACATCGTCTGCCTGCCGGAGAACTTCGTGACGGTCGGGCTGGAAGTGCCGCTGGAGGAGAAGGCCGAGCCGTTGCCCGGCCCGACGACCGACGCCTGCGCGAAACGCGCCCGCGAGCACCGCACCTATGTCGTCTGCCCGCTCACCAACGTCCGGGA
>JAWODX010000540.1:0-3705 GCA_046483085.1 Planctomycetota bacterium | reverse complement strand
CGCCAGCTTTGGTGGCGACGGAGAACCTTCGACACCCCCGCATTGAAACAGAAACTTGGTGTATGAGGGCGGAAGGATTCGAACCTTCGACCGACGGCTTAAAAGGCCGTTGCTCTGCCAACTGAGCTATGCCCCCGCCCCGGCTAGACCCCGGCCGCCCGGCGGACCCGCTCGGCTCTGTCTGACAACCGGGCAGACAGGAATGTCCGCCCCACCGAAACAGGGTATTTTGCCGGTGGGGCAGGCATTCTTGGCTGCCAGAGGATGGCGGGCAGCCGGCCAATGAGTTGTCAGACAGAGCCTACACTTCCATGAGCTCCTCGGACTTCGACTGCTGGAGCTCGTCTATCTGATCAGTATACTGATCGGTCAGCTCTTGTACATCGTTTTTGAAGTCTTCGAGGTCGTCCTCGGTCATCTCCCCGGCGTCTTCCTCTTTTCGCGCGGCCTTGATGGCGTCGCGCCGCTCGTTGCGGACGGCGATGCGCGCCTCCTCGGCCATCTCGCGGGTCTGGTTCACGATCTGCTTGCGGCGCTCCTCGCTGAGCGGGGGGACGCTGAGCCGGATCAGCGTGCCGTCGCTGTTCGGCGTGATCCCCACGTCGGACGCGAGCAGGCCCTTCTCGATCGCCTCGACGGAGCCCGGGTCGAACGGCCGGATGACGATCAACTGCGCCTCGGGCACGCCGATCGTCGCGAGCTGCTTCAGCGGGGTCGGCGAGCCGTAGTAGTCGATCTTCACGTTCTCGACCAGCCCCGTCGACGCCCGGCCCGTCCGCAGCTTCTTGTACTCCTGCTGCAGGTACTCGACCGACTTCTCCATCCGCATCTCCGCCTCGAGCAACAGGTCGTCGTAAGACATGTCCACCTCGCGTAATCAGGTGACCAGCGTGCCCACCTCGCCCCCCAGCACGGCCTTTCGGATGTTGCCGCGCGTCCGGGCGTTGAAGACGAGGATGGGGAGATCGCCCTCGATCGCCATGGTCAGCGCGGTCAGGTCCATGACGCGCAGGTTCCGGTCGAGCGCGTCCTTGGCCGGGATCGTCTGGAAGAGCCGGGCGTCCGGGTTCTCGGTCGGGTCATCCTCGTAGACGCCGTCGACCTTGGTGCCCTTGAGCAGGATGTCGGCGTTGATCTCGCGGGCGCGGAGGACGGCGGCGGTGTCGGTGGAGAAGAACGGGTTGCCGGTCCCGGCGGCGAGGATGCAGAGCTTGTCGTGTTCGAGGTGGGCGATGCAGCGGCGGCGGATGTACGGCTCGGCGACGTCCGCCATGGTGATCGCCGTCTGCACCCGGACCTCGAGCCCCAGCTTCTCCAGCCCGTCCTGCAGGGCGAGTGCGTTGATGACCGTGGCCAACATGCCCATGTGGTCGCAGACGGCGCGGAGCAGGCCGGCCTTGGCAAGCTCCGCGCCGCGGCAGATGTTCCCCCCGCCGATCACGACCGCGAGCTGGACGCCGGTCTCCGCGGCGAGCTCGATCTCCTCGGCGACGGTCGCCACGGCGGCGGGATCGATCCCCTGCCCGTCATGGGCACAAAGGCTCTGGCCGCTCAGCTTGAGGACGACCCGCTCGTACGGCCGCTCGCCGCTCGACATCCCTAGTCCCCGCCTTCGCCCACCTCGTAGCGCACGAAACGCTGGATGTAGATGTTCTCACCGAACTTGTGGGCCTGCTCGGTGACCAGATCGCCGACCGACTTGTCGCCGTCCTTCACGAACTCCTGGTCGAGCAGGCAGACCCGCTCGAAGAAGTCGCGCAGCTTGCCCTGCAGGATCTGCTCGACCACGTGCTCGGGCTTGTCCTTCGTCTGCTCGGCGTAGATCGACTTCTCCCGCTCGATCACCTCGTCGGGGATCGAGTCGCGGTCGACCGCCACCGGATTCGCCCAGGCGATGTGCATGCACACGTCGCGCACGAAGTCCTGGAACTCCTCGTTCCGGGCGACGAAGTCGGTCTCGCAGCGGACCTCGATCATCACGCCGACCGTTCCGTTCGAGTGGATGTAGCTCTGGACGCAGCCCTCGGCGGCCTCGCGGCCGGCCCGCCTGGCCGACTTGATCGCGCCCTTCTTGCGGAGGACCTCGATCGCCCCGTCCACGTCGCCCTGGGCCTCGACGAGCGCCCGCTTGCACTCCATCATGCCCAGGCTGGTTCGGTCTCTCAGTTCCTTGACCATTGCCGCCGTCACGTCTGCCATGAGTGCTCTCCGTTTGCGATTCGGTCGCGGGTCAGGGGCATTTTCGGGCCGGGGGTCCGGCCGGGTCAGGCGGGGCTCCCCGGTTCGGTTTCGTTGTCGGGTTCGGCCGGCGGCTCGGGCGGTCCCGCCGGTTCCGGTTCGGCGGCGGCGGGCTCCTCGGCCGGCTCGCGCTCCTCGGCCGGCTCGGCGGCCGGGGCCGCCGGTTCGTCGGGTGCGGTCTGGGTGGCGGTCTCGGCGGCGGTTTCGGCGGCGGCGGGTCCGGCGGCCTCTTCGGGCGGTGTGGGCGGCGGCTCGTGGGGTGCGGCGGTCGCCGGCGGGGCCTGGTCGGCGGGCGCCCCGGCCGGCTCGCCGGCGACCTCGGGGATCTGCGCCTGGCCTTCGAGCACGGCGTCCATGAGCTTCGAGACCATGAGCTGGACGGCGCGCATGGCGTCGTCGTTGCCGGGGATCGGGATGTCGATCATGTCCGGGTCCGAGTCGGTGTCCAGCAGGGCGATGACCGGGATGTCGAGTGCGTGGGCTTCGCGGACGGCGTTCCGCTCGTGGCGGGGGTCGATCACGATCATGACGTCGGGGATCTCGCGCATGTAGCGGATGCCGCCGAGGTTCTTGCGGAGCTTGGTCAGCTCGCGGCGGAGGACGGACGCGAACTTCTTGCCCTTCGCCTCGATCTCGCCCGTCCGGTCCAGCTCCTCCAGCTCGTCGAGCCGTTTCATCCGGCCCATGACCACCTCGAAGTTGGTCAGCGTCCCGCCCAGCCACCGCTCGGCCACGTAGTGGATCCCGGCCCGCTCGCCCTGTTCGCGCACGGTATCCTTGGCCTGGCGTTTCGTGCCGACGAGCAGGGTCTCGGCGCCCTCGGCGCAGACGGCGCTCAGGTAGCGGTAGGCGCGGGCCAGCCCGCGCACCGTTTCGCGCAGGTCGACGATGTGGATCGAGTGCCGCCGCTTGTAGATGTACCGCTCCATCTTCGGGTTCCACCGGCTGGTGTGATGGCCGTAGTGGACCCCGGCCTCGAGCAGCTCCCGCATGGTGATGATCGGCAAGACACGTCCTCCTCGTTCCCCTTCCCGTGCATGGCGGCGTCTTTGAAGCAAGGCGCCGCACGGTCCGGGGGCTGACAGTGAAAAACCGTGCTGCTCGCGCAGCACGCCCGTACGAACTACGTTCCGAGCATTATACGGACCCCGCGCGCACTGTCAAGCTCGGCGACCGGCCGAACACGTCCGGGGCGGCCTCCATTGGACAGGATCGACAGGACGGACAGGATACGGGCAGCTCGACCGAACGCCGGAGCATCCCGTTGATCCTGTACGTAATTATCTCAAAAGGGCGGATCAGCCGTGGCACGGGCATCCTGCCCGTGAGTATCCACGGCCTGGAAGGCCGTGCCACCATTTTGAGATAGTCTCTAACACTACAACGCTACTTCTCCTCGCTGCCTGCGTTCTGGAAACCCCGCGGAATGGGCTGGGCAGGCAGGAATGCCTGCCCCACCGGCCCATC
>JAWODX010000358.1:0-10335 GCA_046483085.1 Planctomycetota bacterium | reverse complement strand
GTCAGAATCTCTCCACCGCGTTGTTCGGGCGATAGCCGTTCGGCTTTCTTTTGGCTCCCGTGGTAACGCCATCCCGGAAGACGCGGTGAACGGGTTCTGTCGGGGCCGCCAATCCTCCAAGCACATCGTAGGTGAGCCGGTCGGGAGAGACATCCCGGAACCGGGGTATTGACGGCCGGCCCTGTCACTTTTTGCCCCCGTTCGAGCAGCAGAGCCGGATGACAACGCCAGACATCGCCGCCCCCAAAGTCGCCTTTGTGATCGCCAGCCGCGGGCCCAGTGTGGGCGGCCACTTCTGGAGCCTGCGCACGACGGTCGAAGCGCTGTCTGCGGAGATGGATTGTTTCGTGGTCGACATCGGTGTATCGCGTTCGCCGGTCGTCGAGTCCGCGTCGGCGCGGTCCTACCACGTTCGCTTCACCGGGTGGAACATCTGGTCGGCGTTCCGAGGCGTTTCGGAGATCATCAGGCACGAGCGGCCCGATGTCATCCACCTGTTTGACGGGCGCGTCGATTTTCTGGCGCGGCTGGCCAGCATCCGTCACCGAATACCGCTCGTTCGCACGAAGTGCGGCGGCCCGCCGCCCAGGCGTTTCTTCCCCCACTTCGGCACGGTAATCGTGTACAGCGCCGAGGACCGCGACTGGTTTTCGGGTTCGCGCAAGTTCGCCCGCAGCACCATCAAGCTGATCCCCAACCGCCTGGCCCCTTTCGACTGTGATCCGGAGCTGATCGCCGATCTGCGGTCGCGGATCGACCCCGGCCGGCCGGTCATCCTGCGCATCGCCAGGTTCTGCGGCCATTACGAAGAGAGCATGCGACAAGGGATCAACCTGGTCCGGCGCCTCAATGAAGACGGCATCGGCTGTCAGCTCGTTATCGTCGGCGTGCCGCACGAGCCGGCGGTCTACCAGCGGACCGCAGAACGATCGGGCGAGCACGTTTACATATTCACCGAAGAACGTTTCACGCGCAACGCCAAGCGACTCATCGATATCGCCGACCTGGTGATCGGCACTGGGCGGGGGTTCATGGAAGCGGCCAGCCGCGGGAGGGTGCTCCTCACGCCGCTGGCGGAGGGGGACCTGCCGCTGCTGGTCACGGAAGAGAACTTCCCGAGCGTGTTTGCGACCAATCTGTCCCCGCGAAACCGGGTCGAAGACTACGAGCCCGAGAGCAACTACGACAGAATCCGGCGCGCCCTCGTGGACGAGGAGTACAGGCGACGGTTGTCCGAGTTCGCATGCCATTTGCACAAGGAACATTTCGACGTATACTCGGCGCTGGAGAAACACTGCGCGGTGTACCGCGATCTGAGGTACGGAACGCGCATCTCGGCTCGGGACCTCGCTCGCGGGCTCTATGGCGTGTTGCGCTGGGCTTGGTCCAAGAGGGCGGGGCCGGTGCGCGGTCGAGATGAGAAGCCACATGACCGAGAACGGAAATGACGGCGCACCCGGGATCCTCGCTGCCGGCCGTGAGGGGCGACGCGCCGTGACCAGGCCCATCTTCGTCATCGGCAAGAACCGGTCGGGAACAAAATGGCTCTCGAACATCCTGTCCAGCCACCCCGACGTCGTGTCGGTGCAGCGGGAAGGAGCCGGGGGGATCGTGGAGACCAATCTGCTCCTGAACTTCCCTGCCGTTTTTGGCGATCTGCGCCGGCCGGAAAACTATTGCGCGATGGCCGCCGCCTTCTCGAAGAGCAATTTCTTCCGCTGCACCGGTCTCCCCGAAAAGATCCTTTTCCACAGGCAGTTTGACGACTATGCCGACTTCTTCCGTCACGTGATGCACTCGTTCGCCCGCCGCTGCGCCAAGAGATTCTGGCTGCAAAAGGCCGACGTCCTGGTCCTTCCCATGTTGTACGAGGCGTTTCCCGATGCGCGGTTTGTGCTGATTGAGAGAAACATTTTGGACAACATCCGTTCGAGCGTCGCTCTGGCCCGGCTGGCCTCGAATCGAAAGGCAAGCGTCCTGAAGGAGGTCGCCCTCTACCAGCTTGCGTCCAGGACGGCCCGGCGGTTCGCGAAACGGCCCCGGGTCCTTCGCATTACCTATGAAGCCCTCGAGGCGCACCGCGAAGAAATCACCCGCCGGGCGTGCGATCATCTGGGACTGTCCTACTCTCCGCACATGTTGGAGGACCGCTTTGAGCGCAATACCAGTTTTCGTAATGGGATCCGCAGGGACGAGATGCTGAGCTGGCTCGATATCACGTGCATCAGGATACTCGGCCCTCTCTTTCGCCTGATTCCGCTTCCCGCGTTGAGCGCGCTGCGCCGATGGCTCGGCAGCGCCCGGGACCCCCGCCGCAGCCGGTTCGTGCCGAAGAGCTACTCTATCCTGCGCAAGGAGTACGGATGGCCGGAGGAGAACTGAGCGGGGCAGCGAGGTTCCATCGGAGGCCCGCGGCCGCCGCATGTTGCGAGTCTGTTCAATCCGAGGCCGGACGATGAATCGAATATCGGGCCTCATAGACATGGCGAGGCGAGCCTACCATTCGTCGCCGATGTGCCGGCTCCTGCTGGCGCCCGGCCGCAAGCTGTACCGTTTCTACCGCCTTCGGGTCATGTCGGACGAGGCTTACATCAGGGCGGAGTTCAAGCGGGCGTTCGGCCGCCCACCCGACCTGCAGAACCCGAAGACGCTGAACGAGAAAATCCAGTGGCTCAAGCTGTACGACCGAACGCCGCTGCACACCCGGTGCGCCGACAAGTACGCCGTGCGCGAATACGTGGCGGAAAGGGCGGGGCCGGAGTACCTGGTCCCGCTTCTGTACCATACCGAGAACCCCGCCGACATCGCCCCCGAGAACCTGCCGTCCCCGCCTTTTGTCATCAAGACCAATCACGCCGGTTCGGCCGGGATGACATTCGTCCGGGACAAGTCCGAGATCGACTGGCACCGCCTGCGGAAGCTCCTGGCAAGGGAGCTGAAGAAGAACTACTACTACGAGAGAAGGGAGTGGCAGTACAAGAACATAAGACCCCGCATCCTTGTCGAGCGAATGCTACAAGACGAAGCTGGAAACAGCCCCGCCGACTACAAATTGTACGCCTTCAACGGGCGGTTTGCATTCGCCCAAGTTGACCTTGATCGACACACACGACATAAGCGGAACCTCTACGACTCGGCGTGGCGCCGCATACCGTGCGAATGGCTCTATCCGAATGGCCCCGAACTCAAACGGCCTCCGATGCTGGACACCATGCGGGCAATCTCAGAGACGATTGGAGAAGAGTTCGCGATGGTACGCGTCGATTCTTATGTTTGCGATGGCCAGCTCTATGTCGGGGAACTGACCTTTCATCCGGAATCGGGATGCGCCCCGTTTGCGCCGGACGAATGGGACCGGAAGCTGGGCGACATGTTGACGCTCCCACACCCGAACGGGAAAGCAACTGCCCATGCTCGATAAGCTCTTCTTCATCTCTCTCGTCCTGAACGCCACGGGCCTCTTCCGATTCATCGCACCCCAGTTGGGCGCTTCCTCCATTGCGCAGGTCAGTCTGGCTCTGCTGGTATTCAACAGCTTCTACCTGATCTGCCGATTCCGGTATCTGTGTTCGATGCTTCCGCGCATGCTGCCCTGGCTCGTGCTGCTGCTCGTCTGGCCGCTGGCGACGTTGGCCTATGCCCCCGCGACCGAGTGGCGTGAGGTCGGGCTGGCGGCGTACGGCGCGACGCTCCTCGCAGGGACCATCGTGTATACGGCGTCGAACGGCCTGTCGTCAATGCATCGTGTATTCCTTGTCGCTCTGGTGCTCACCGTTTTCGGGGAGGGACTGAACATCCTGAGGCCCGCCTATTTCGAAGACGTGGCGGTGATGGCCGACGCTCGAGTCCTCGCGATCGGCCGGCCCGGCGGGTTCTTTTTGCAGCCCAACCGCCTGGGCGTTGGCCTGGTGATGATCTTTGTCGGGTGGCTGGCCCTGGCCCCGCGCCACACGCGTGTGCGAGAATCCGCCATGACCGCCATCTTTCTGGGGGCCGTACTTCTGACGGGCTCACGGGCCGGGATCGCCCTTGCCCTTGTCATCATCGGCGCGCATCTGACCTGCCAATGGTGGGGAAAGATATCCGGCTCCCGCACCGTGCGGCGCCTCTCCACCCGTCTGGCCGTCCTGGCCGCCTGCATCTTCTTTGTCGCCGCCGGCGCGAAGCTCTTCACCGAAGTTTACCGCGGCGAGCGGGAGCCCAGCCCGTGGGGCCTCGTCGAGCGGGTCGGCGCGTTCCTCCAATTCCAACTGACCCGGGCCGATACGGTGTGGGAGGACAGAAGCTTGCAGGTCCGATTTGCCGCGCAGCGGGTCTATTGGGACCTCGTCAAACAGAGGCCGCTCCTTGGATACGGACTGGGAGCGGAAGTGTGGTACCGTGAACACGGCGCGCTCTGGCGTGCATCTCACAGCACAATATTCTCTGCGATTCTCGATTATGGTGTGTTGCACCCCGTGCTCTTCTTCGGCCTCCTTGGGATGGCTTTCTTCAACCGGCATCGCCGGTCCGTCGAGCGCGCGCTCGGCACGAACACCATCGCGCAGTTCGCGGTGCTGGCAGGGCTGATGTGCGTTTTCAGCGGCGGCCTGTTCGACCGACGGGTCTTTTTCATCCTCCTCGGCATGGTGTGCGCGGCCCTCTACTATCCCCAGGCCGTATTCCACTGGGACGAAGCTGCCGGAACGTACCGCCGACCCCTGAGCGCGGAAGAGATCCGCCACGCCAGGCGGGGCCACGAGGGACCGCCACAAGAGCCGGCGCGATGAGGAGATCATCATGTCGGGAGGCCATCATCGACGCGCACATCGTCTCCGAGGGCGCCCGTGACATGAAAGTCCTGCAGGTGGTGCCCACGCTTTCCGCCGGCGGGACGGAGGGGTTCGTCACGAACCTCGGCGTCCATCTCGCGGCGCGGGGCACCGACGTGCGCTTCTTCCTCCTCGCCGGGGCCCGCGGCAACCGGGGCAAGGTGCTGCTCGGGCGACTGCATGACGCAGGCATCCAGGTGATCGGTGCCCGCGAACGTAACATTCGCTCACCTCGGACTGTCCTGCAGCTCGCCTGGCTGATCCGCTCCTGGCGGCCCGATGTGCTGCAGGCCAATCTCTATTCCGCCGAGGTCGTCTGCGCGGCAGCGAAGCTGCTCACGCTCGGCAGGACCCCGCTCTTTGCCCGACGACTGGCCAATACCGAGTTGGTCGGTCGTCGCTCCAGGCGCGTTGTTCGCCTGATGGACCGGCTGTTCCCTCTCACCGTCGCCTGCTCTCCCGCCGTGTGCGAAGCGTACCGTGCCTTCATGGATGGAACCCCGGCGAGCACGCTCGTCGTCCTTCCGAACGGCGGGTTGCTCAAAGAATGCGTGACAAACGAACAAGAGAAGAACCGGGCCCGCCGGCGGCTCGGCATCGCGAACGGCGCCTTCGTCACCGCGCACATCGGCGGGTACCGAATGGCCACTGCAGGCCGCCATCTGGCGAACGGCCAAAAAGCACACGACATCCTGCTCAAGGCCTTCGCCCGGGCATTCGGGGGGGACCCCGTCCAGAATCTGCTGCTGGTCGGCGACGGACCCGCCCGACCCGAGGCGGAGGCATTGGCGCGGGAACTCGGGATTGCCGAGCAGACCCGGTTCCTCGGGCTGCAACCCGAACCCTGGCCGGCCCTCATGGCTTCAAACGTCTTCTGCTTCCCCTCCCGTCACGAAGGGCTGCCGAATGTGCTGCCCGAGGCCGCTTCGTGCGGCCTGCCCGTCGTCGCCTCCCACATCCCCGAGATCGCCGACATCTCTCCGGGCGATGCGTGGCTCCTCGAACCGGTCGACGATGTGGCGGCCTTTGCCCGCGGGCTGCGAGCGGTGTTCGAGCAAAACGACATCTACCGAGAACGAGCCATACGGGCCGCGCCGGCGATCCGCCAACGTTTCTCCATGGACCGCTGCGCCGAACGCTACCGGGAGGCGTATGATCGGGCAATTGCGACGTCACGCGGATGGCGGCCCGAGCACGCATGAACAAACCATCTCGAAAATGCCGGCCCGACCGCCCCGTTCCGTTCCTGATACACAGGAATGCCTGCCGCGTCGCCCCTCTCTATGATGCCAGACACTCGTGGGAACCCCCGGGCGACCGGAGGGAATAGCTGTGCGCGACAAGAAAACGAGGCATCGAACTGAACCGGACGGCCCTCCGCAGGAATCCAAACCCTCGGTGATGCTTGATTTCTCGTCCATCCAGGCCGGGGGCGGCGTCCAACAGGCACTCAGCTTCCTCGACGCCATCGAGCGAACTTCGTTCTGCCACTTCGACCTGTCCTACCTGTTCCCCGGCAAGGGCGAACTGCGCCCGAGAGCCGCCGACTTCAACCCCGCGCGCACCCTGGTCGCTCCGGCCGCCCTGCCCCGACGACTCCTCTTCCTGCGCTCCCGCGCCGTTCGCTTCCTGCTCCGGAACCGGGTCCAAGCGGTCTTCACCCTTTTCGGCCCGGGAGTGCCCCATCCGCCAGGGGTCGCCTCGGTCGTCGGCGTGGCCTACTCGGACATCGGCTACCCGAGCGGCCCCTTCTGGGATTACATGCCCCGGCGGCGACGCTGGCGCCGACGCCTGATCAACGTCGGTCGACGCCGGCAGCTCCGCAAGGCAACCTGCCTCCTCGCCGAAACAACCCTCGTCAAGACACAACTCTCCAGGAGCCTCCCGTTCGCCCTGGAAAAGATACACGTGATTCCCCCGGCACCATCCCGCTTCGTTGCCGATTCTCGCGCCGACGTCCAAGCCGAATGCCGGTCGCTCCTCCTGCTGAGCGGGCCGGCCCGTCACAAGAACCTGTGGCGCCTCTATGACGTCGCCGAGCTGGCCGCCCGCGAGCGGCTCGACTTCCGCCTGGTGCTGACCGTGCGGCGCCATCGCTGGATCCGTTCCCTGCCCGACCCCGGTCGCGTGGACGATGCAGTCATCGACCGATACTTCGACTTCGTCGGACCGGTCCCCTGCACGGAGATCGGTCCGCTGTACGAGTCCTGCGACATCTTGATGAACCTGAGCGATCTCGAGAGCTTCACCAACAACTATGTGGAGAGCTGGCAGGCCGGCCTGCCTCTGCTCTGCAGCGACCGGGACTTCGCCAGGCACATCTGCGGCGGCAGCGCGCTGTACGTCGAGCCGCACCGGCCCGAGAGCGTCCTGCGCGGGATCCAACGGCTCATGGGATCTCCGGAATTGCGGACGTCTCTGGCGGCAGAAGGGAAGAAACGGCTCGCCGCTCTCCCCTCCCTGCGTGAACGATACGACGAGATCGCCCGGATCATCTGTTCCGAGATCAGCCAAAGGCGGAAAGGGCAAGACAATGAGTAAGGAGAACGCCGGTCGATCCCCGAGATGCCCGGGATTCCACTACTTCCTGGTCGTCTCCTACGAGGCCGTCATGTGCCTTCTCTTCTCCCTCCCGCGATATCGGTTCTGCAACTGGCTCAAGGCCGCCCTGCTGAAAGCGACGGGCGCCCGGATCGGCCGCCGCGTCGTCTTCTACCCCGGAGTGTGGATCACCAGCGGGAGGAAGCTTGCCGTCGGCGACGACGTGGTGCTCGCAAAAGACGTGCTGATCACCAGTCACGGCGGGGTTCGCATCGGAGACCGCACCATGGTCGGATACCGGACTCAAATCCTCTCTCGCGATCACAGGATCCCGCCGCATCGCGGGAAGATCTTCGACAGTGGGCACGAGTCGAAGCCCGTCCGGATCGGGCCGGACGCCTGGATCGGAGCCAACTGCCTCATTCTGCCCGGCGCGGTCATCGGCGAAGGCGCCGTCGTCGGGGCCGGGGCGGTCGTCAAGATGGAGGTAAAACCCTATACTGTAGTGGCCGGTGTGCCGGCAAGGACCATCCGAGAGAGAGAAGCATAGGACGGGGCGATGAGACAAATCCTGCAGGACCTCCGGACCGGCCGGACACGAGTCGAAGAGGTCCCCGCCCCTCACCCCGTCCCGGGGGCCCTCCTCGTCCGTACCCGCCGCTCGCTCATCTCCGCCGGCACCGAGCGCATGCTCGTCGAGTTCAGCCGGGCCAACCTCCTCCAGAAGGCCCGGGCACAGCCCGACAAGGTCAGGCAAGTCCTCGACAAGATCCGGGCCGACGGCCTGATCCCCACCCTCGAAGCGGTGTTCAGGCGACTCGACGAACCGCTCCCGCTCGGTTACTGCAACGCGGGCGTCGTGGTCGAGGCCGGTGACGACCCCCGGACCCGCGCACGCTTCCAGCCGGGCGACCGCGTGGTCTCGAACGGCCCGCACGCCGAACTCGTCTCTGTCCCGCGGAACCTCTGCGCGACCATCCCGGACGGCGTGAGCGATGACGAGGCGGCGTTCGCCGTCCTCGCCAGCATCGGCCTCCAGGGCATTCGCCTGGCCGCGCCGACCCTGGGCGAGCGCGTCGTCGTCGTCGGCCTCGGCCTCATCGGCCTGGTCACCGTCCAGTTGCTCCGGGCGGCCGGATGCCGCGTCCTCGGCGTCGAGCCGAACCCGGCACGGCTCCGGTTGGCCGAGACGTTCGGCGCCGAAACCGTCCGCGCCGGAGCCGAGGCCGACCCCGTCATCGCCGCGAACGCCTGGACCGAGGGCCGCGGCGTCGACGCCGTCCTCATCACTGCCTCCGCCAGGACCAATGAGATCGTGCACCAGGCCGCGCAGATGTGCCGGAAGCGCGGCCGCATCGTCCTGGTCGGCGTGGTCGGACTCGACCTCCGCCGCTCCGACTTCTACGAAAAGGAACTCAGCTTCCAGGTCTCCTGCTCCTACGGACCCGGCCGATACGACGCGGCCTACGAGCAGGGGGGCCAGGATTACCCGTACGGCTTCGTCCGCTGGACCGAGCAGCGCAACTTCGAGGCCGTCCTCGACATGATGGCCGCGGGGCGGCTGGACGTGACGCCGCTGATCTCACACCGCTTCCCGCTCGCCGCCGCCGCCGACGCCTACGCCGCCGTCCAAAGCGACCCCGCCGCCCTCGGCGTCCTGCTCGAGTACGCCCACGAGTCCCGTCCCCGCGAGCACCAGGGAATCCAGGCGCCGGACCTCCCGGCGCCGAAGAGAGACGGCGGCGCCATCGTCGGCGTCATCGGAGCCGGCAACTTCGCGAAGATGACCCTGATGCCCGCACTCAGCAAGACCGACGCGCAGATCGCCTATCTCTGCGACCTCGACGGGGTCTCGGCCGGTCATCTCGCCCGCAAGTACGGCGCCGGGGCCGCGGTCAGCGACTACCGGCAGATACTCGACGACGACCGCGTCGATGCCGTGTTCATCGCCGTCGGCCACCAAGCCCATGCCCGATTGGTCTGCGAGGCGCTCGCCGCCGGCAAGCACGCCCTTGTCGAGAAGCCGCTGGCCATGAACCCGGACGAGCTCCGCACCGTCATCGCCGCGGCCGGGGCCGCAGGCAACAGGCACCTGATGGTCGGGTTCAACCGCCGGTTCAGCCGGCACGTGACGAAGATGACGCGACTGCTCGCCGGGCGCAGCGAGCCGCTCGCCATGACCTTCACCGCCAACGCCGGCGCCGTCCCGGCCGACCACTGGGTGCATGATCCCGTGCAGGGCGGCGGCCGCATCGTCGGCGAGGCCTGCCACTACATCGACCTCATGGTTCACCTGGCCGGGCGCCGGGTCCGGACCGTCGCCGCGGCGATGATGGGCGGCGGCGTCGCCGTGCACGAGGACAAGATGGCCATCTCGCTGGGCTTCGAGGACGGCTCCGTGGGCGCGATCAACTACTTCGCCAACGGACCGCGCGCGTACCCGAAGGAACGCATGGAAGTCTTCAGCGAGGGCCGCGCCCTGCGGCTGGACAATTTCCGGGTCCTGCGCGGCTACGGCTTCCGGGGCTTCCGGGCGTTCAGGACGTGGCGCCAGGACAAGGGCCACCGGTCCGAGTTCGCCGCCTTTGTCCGCCGGGTGACCGAAGGCGGCCGGCCGCTGATCCCGCTCGATCAACTCGTCAACGTGACCCTGGCGTCGTTCGCCGCCATGACCGCCGCGCGGGAGCGGCGGACCGTGGACCCCGCCGAAGAGTACGTCGACGTGCTCGGCGCCCCGCCCCCGCAAGCCTGAGAAACGGGAACGAGCCATGCACGTCATGGACATCGTCGGTCGCCACGTGCGGCTTCTGCACTGCGGGGCGGCCGCAGTGCGAAACGCCGCGCCGCCCGAGGACACGCCGTCGCACACCCGGCATGGGGCCGCGGGCAGACCGATCACGAACACCCTGGTCGATCTCGAATGAACCTCGTCCGAACAGCCCGGCTCGCCTGGCGGCTCCGGCGCCATCTGGGCACGGCCTGG
>JAWODX010000259.1:0-11146 GCA_046483085.1 Planctomycetota bacterium | reverse complement strand
CGAGGTTCTTGCCGATGTCGTGCAGGTCGCCCTTCACGGTCCCGATGGCGGCCTTGGCCACGCTCTCCACTCCTTCCGACTCGAGGATGGGCTGGAGGACTTCCATGCCGTAGTGCATGGCGCGGGCGGCGATGAGCACCTCGGGCACGTAGAACTCGTTGGCCTTGAACCGGCGCCCGACTTCGTTCATGCCGGCGATCAGCCCGTTGTCGAGAATCTCCTTGGCCGGCGTGCTCTCGTCGACGGCTTGCTGGACGAGGCTCTTGACCTCGTCCGCCTGTCCGCTGATCAGTGCGTCGGCGATCTCGTTCATGTCAGCCATGCGACATCCTCCAGTATAAGAAGAGTGGACAAAGTCGGTCGCTTATTTCAGAGGGTTCTGCCTCAGTTTGGTCAATCGGAATTGGGCCATCTGCTGCCACAGGCTGTTGGTCTCTTCTTCCAGGCTGGCGTATCGCTCGGCCGCCTGTTCGTTCTCGCCCAGGTGTTCGAGGCATCGGGCGGCGAGGAACGTGGCCTCGTTCCCGACGAGGGGGCGTGCCCGGGTGTTGTTGGCGGCGGCATCGAAATGGGCCAGCGCCGCCTCGTACGCCGCCCGGTCCATCTCGACCTTGCCGCGCGCCAGCTCGATCATGCCTTCCAGGAGCTTGTCGTCGGCGGCGTCGGCCGCCTTCGCGAGGGCCTCCTCGGCCCGGGCGAGGTCGCCCTCGTCGCCGCGCTGGTGATAGCGGCGCCCCAGCTCCAGCAGCAGGTCGGCGCGACCCGGATGCTGCTTCGCCGCGGCGGCCATCTGCTCGATCGTCTCGGCCGTGTCCACGGCGTTCAGAGCCCGCTTGGTGACCACCTCGCGGACCCCCGAGAACACGGCGAAGGCGAGAAGGGCTCCGGTGACAAGGAGGGTCAGGAGGAGAAACCGCCTGCGGCGAGCGAGGACCCCGTCCCAGGCCCCGGAGACCAGCTTGACGAAGCGGTC
Organism: Planctomycetota bacterium; assembly: GCA_046483085.1. Classification (GTDB taxonomy): domain Bacteria; phylum Planctomycetota; class PUPC01; order PUPC01; family PUPC01; genus JAWODX01. The sequence continues at coordinate 10,173 of JAWODX010000259.1, read as the reverse complement.
GTCCTCGTGGAGTCTTTCTTTCTGTTCCTTCTTCATGGCATGGCTCTCAGCGGCGGCCGTCGTCTTCGGCTGGTACGCCCGAGAGGATTCGAACCTCCGACCTGCGGTTTAGGAAACCGCTGCTCTGTCCAACTGAGCTACGGGCGCGCTCATTCGGTTTCGTAGTCGACGAGCGCCGTCACCTGCTGCCCGTCCAGCTTCTCGCGGCCACCGAGGAAGCTCAGTTCAATGACGAAGGCGCAGCCGACGATGTTCCCGCCCAGCCGTTCCACGAGGCGGCAACACGCGGCCATCGTCCCGCCCGTGGCCAGCAGGTCGTCGACCAGCAGGACGTTCTGGCCCGGCTCGATCGCGTCGGTGTGGATCTCGACGCTATCGGTCCCGTATTCGAGCTCGTAGGCCTCGTCGATGGTCGGCCCGGGCAGTTTGCCGGGCTTGCGGACCGGGGCGAACGCCGCCCCGAGCCGCTCGGCCACCAGAGCCCCGAAAATGAAGCCGCGCGATTCGATGCCGACCACGACGTCGACCCCGGCGTCCTCGTACCGCCGGGCAATGGCGTCGGCCGCCTGCCGCGTCGCCTCGGGGTCCGCCAGAAGCGTGGTGATATCTCGAAACACCACGCCGGGCTTCGGGAAATCCGGGACGCTCCGGATCGTCGCTTTCAGGTCTTTCATCGGCCGCTGCGAGCCTGTTCCAGCTTCAAAACCCGCCGCGATTCTAGGGGGGCGGGACGCGCTTGTCAAGTTTGTCGGCCGACCTCGTCCGGCTCGGACCCCTCGCCCGAGGTGATGATGGCGTGGAGTCGCTTGATCGCCGCGCTCTCGATCTGGCGGACCCGCTCGCGGGTGATGTCCAGCTTCTCTCCGATCTGGGCGAGGGTCATCGGCCGGTCGTTGTCCAGCCCGTACCGCAGGCGGAGGATGAACGCCTCGCGCTTGTCGATCGAGTCGAGCACCCGGCGGAGCGTCTCGTGCTCGCTCTTGCTGAACACCTGCTCTTCGGGCTTTTCGGCCTTCGGGTCCTCGATCAGCTCGTTGAGCGAGGCGAGCAGGTCGAGGCTCACCGTCTGGCTGGATCGGGAGGAGACGCGGACCAGGCGCTTGACCAGCCGGTAGTTCTTCGACTCGACGCCTCCCGCGTCGACGATCTCGGCCACGCTCGGCCGGCGGCCCAGTTCCGCACGCAGCCGAAGTTCCGCGCTCTTCCATTGCGAGATGGCCTCGACCATGTACGCCGGGACGCGGACCGTCTTCGACGTGTTGGTGATGGCGCGGCGCACGGCCTGCCGGATCCACCAACTGGCATACGTGCTGAACCGGCAGTTCTGCTTGTGGTCGAACTTCTCGACGGCCCGGACCAGGCCGATGTTTCCCTCTTCGATCAGGTCCATCAGCGGCAGGCCGCGGTTCACGTACCTCCGGGCCACGCTGACCACGAGCCGCAGGTTCGAGATGATCATGCGCTCGCGTGCCTCGGCGTCGCCCCGCGCCACCCGCGCAGCCACCTCCTTTTCCTCCTCCGCACTCAGGAGGGGGACTCGGCCGATGTCCTTCAGGTATGCGACCAGCGCAGGTTCGTGTGCGATTGTCGTGCCCCGTGTTCCGGGCGCCGGCGCGGCCGGAGCCGCGCCGTCACCCGTCCGCTGATGTCCCTTCTGACCCGGAAAGCCCGGCTTTCACCTTCTCCAGGTTCTCGACGAATTCGTCCAGCTTGCTGTAGTGCAGCCGGATCCCCTTCTTGGTGAACCCCGTGTACGTCGCGGTCTCCACGTACTCGCGCACGTCGACATAGGGTTCGCCCTTGTACTCGGTCGTGCTGAAGACGATCTTCGTCGACGCGTTCTTCTCCAGCTCGCCCACCTTTTCCAGGTCAGCCATCTTCTCTCACTCGCTCCGATCACCGAGCCCAGTCCATCGTATCCGGCCGTCTAGCCCTTGTCAAACGCACGAGTTCGGAAAGCCGGGCGGGGGCCGGGCCTACGCGGGGACCCTCACGGGCGCCTTCGCCGCGCCCGCCTCGTATGCGGCCAGGCAGACGCGGAGCGCGGAGCGCCCGTCCTCGCCCGTGATGTCCGGATCCCGTCCGGCCCGCACCGCCTCGGCGAACTCGCGCACCGACTCGCCGCGGGCGTCGATCCGCTCGCAGGGCAGCTCCAGCCATTCGTTCGCCGCCATCCCCTCGGCCGGCTCTGAGAGGTAAACGCGCAGCGGGTTGCCCATCTCGATCTGGCCGCGCGTGCCGATGATCACGTCGCTCCGGACGCCGCCGCCGGCCGCGAACGTCGTCCCCACAATCGCCCCCAGCGCGCCGTTCTCGTAGCGCACCGTCGCCACGATCGCGTCCTCGACCTCGACGGGCGTGGCGAAGGTGTCGTAGTCGGCATAGACGGTCTCGGCTTCGAGGCCGGTCACGAACCGCATGCAATCGATGTTGTGGACGAAGTTCATGATGAGGAACCCGCCGCCCGCCTTCTCCTTGCTCCGGCGCCAGTCGGTCGTCACGCGGCCGGTGAACCCGCCCCGCCAGTACGAGTCTTCCTTGTGCCCGATGCTGAACAGGGTGAGGAGCCGCACGTCGCCGATGACACCGGCCCGGATCAGCTCTCGCGCTTTCACGACACTGCGCTGGTAGCGCTGGGGGAAGATGGTCTTGAGTCGGACGCCGGCCTGTCGGCACTCGCGGATCATCGCCGTCGCGTCCTCCTCGGTGGTCGCGATCGGCTTCTCGACCATCACGTGCTTGCCGGCCCGGGCCGCCTGGATCGTCTGCGGCGCGTGCAGGTAGTGCGGGGTCGAGATGAGCACGGCCTCCACGGCGTCCTCGGCGACCAGGGCGCCGAGGTCGGTGAAGCAGGGGCAGTCGCAGCGCTCGGCCATGTCCCTCGCGACCGGCTCGTGGATGTCCATGCAGGCGACGACCTCCGCCTCGTCCACGCCGTCGATCGCCTTCTGATGTTTGAGTGCGATTTCGCCACAACTGACAAGTCCCAATCGGAGCGGTTCGTTTGCCACCAGAGCACCTCAACGGGCCGGGGTTCGGTTCGTGTCGCGCCCGGGCCGGCCATTTGATCGGCCCGGTTGTGGAAGGGAACATACCGTTTCGGCGGCGGAAATCAAGTGGAAGCGGAACTGAGCGTCGGGGCATCGGTGGGCGGCGGTCAGAACTCGATCCCCTCCGCCGCGTCGGCGCCCGCGTCGAACGCGTGCTTCACGTTCGTCATCTCGGTCACGGTGTCGGCGGCGTCGATCAGCTCGTCCGGCGCGCCCCGCCCGGTCAGCACCAGGTGCAGCCCCGCCGGCTTGTTCCGCAGGAGGTCGAGCACGTCCCCGGTGTCGAACAGGCCGAGCCGGATCGCCTCGTGGACCTCGTCGAGGATGAGCACGTCGCACTGCCCCGCCTTCTCGCGGGCAAGCTCCAGCCCCGCCTTCGCCGCCGCCCGGTCTTCCGGAGTTCCGCCCGGCTCCCTCACGAACCCGCGGCCACAGGGAAGGACCTCGAAGTGATCGCCGAGGCGCTGCGCCGCCTCGACTTCTCCCACGTCCCGGCGCGACTTGATGAACTGGATGACGCAGACACGCAGACCGTGCCCGAGCGCGCGGAGTCCGAGCCCCAGCGCCGCGCTCGTTTTGCCTTTCCCGTCGCCGGTGAAGACGAGGACGCGACCGGGGCTGTTGCGTTCGCCGCTCAATACTCGTCGGCCTTCGTCAACGCATTCTCGAGCTGGTCGCCCTTCCGGGCGACGCGCCGAACCGATTCGATCAGCATCCGGGGGGTGACCGCCTCTCGGACGAGCACGTCGACGATCACGAACTCCGGCTTGTTCTCGACGTCGGTCACCGCGATCGCGCCCGCCGACATGCGCACGTTCTGGCGCAGCGCCCACTCGTAGTGCTTCTCCTGCGCGGGCCCGCAGCGGGTGTAGGCGACCAGCAGCGGCACCCCGTCCGAGTCCTTCGCCTGCAGGTTCAGCGTCACGTCCTGGTGCCGGTTCCCCAGCGGGACCCGCAGCACCCAGCCGCCCGGCTTCTGCTCCGCCGAGACCTCCGTGTTGTAGACGGCCTGGTTGACGAGGTCCCCGTCGGGCTGGGCCGAGACGGTCGGCCCCTCCGGATTCCCTGCCTCGCCCATGTCCAGCCATCGCTTCCAGGCGTCGTAGTCGTCGCCGAAGTCCTCGCCGGTGATGTGCTGGAGCGCCTCTTCCGCGGCGCTGCGGATCTCGTCGTCCTTGAGCGCCTCCACGAGGTGGGGCAGAGCCGGCTTCGCCTGGAGCTCGCCGAGGATGGTGGCCGCCGTCCATCGCACGCTGTCGTAGGGTCCGTTCAGGGCCTGGACCAGCGGGTCGACGGCTTTCTCTCCCTTCTCCAACAGGGCCGTCTTGGCAGCCGATCGGGTCCTGAAATCCCGCAACTGGCTGATGAGTTCGTCCACATTGGGCATCGCCTGTCCTCCTTACTCCCGCAGGAAGTAGGCCATCAGCTCGTGGCCGTGTTCGATCCGCAGCCCGGTGTCGGCCGCGGTCTTCTCCGAAAACGGCATCTCGTGCACCGGCTGCACGTCCGTCCCGCACATCGCAAACGGCACCGGCTCGGCGACGTGCGTTCGCTCCGAAATCGGCGTCGGATGGTCGGGGGTCACGAGGATGCGGAAGTCGGTCTGGTCGAGCATCGCGTCCAGGATCGGCCCGAGCACCTTCGCGTCGATGTCCTCGATCGCCTGGATCTTCTCGCGGACGCTCCCCTTGTGCCCGGCCTCGTCGGTCGCCTCGACGTGGACGACGACCAGGTCGTGGGTCCCGAACGCCGAGATCGCCGCCTCCGCCTTGCCGGCGTAGTTCGTGTCGAGATAGCCGGTCGCGCCTTCGACCTCGATCACGTCGAACCCCAGGTACGTCCCGATCCCCTTGACGAGGTCGACGGCGGAAATCACCGCCCCGGTCTTGCCGAACCGGTCCTTGAACGTCCGGAGCGTCGGGGCCTTGCCGCTCCCCCACAGCCAGATCATGTTCGCCGGGCTCTCGTCGTGGTCGACGCGCACGGCGTTCACGTCGTGCGGCTCCAGGATCTCGGCCGACGACTCCATCAGCTCGCGAAGGAGCTCCGCTCCCGGCCCGCGGGGCAGGTACCTCTTGTACGGCTCTCCGGTAATGTCGTGCGGGGGCGTACATTCCGCCGAAACGTCCTCCGGCCCGCGGTAGACCATCAGGTGCCGATAGCTCACCCCGGGATAGAAGCGGATCGCCTCGGTCGCCAGCCGCTCGCCGATCGCCTCGATCAGTGCCGCGGCCTCGGCGGTCGTGATGTGCCCGGCGCTGTAGTCGATCATCGTCTCCTCGTCGACGGTGACCAGGTTGCAGCGGAAGGCCGTGTCGCGCGGGCCGAGCTCGATCCCCATGCTGGCGGCTTCGAGCGGCGCCCGGCCGGTGTAACACGTGGCCGGGTCGATGCCGAGCACGGACATGATCGCGACGTCGCTGCCGGGGTCCATCCCCTCGGGCACGGTGTACAGCGTGCCCTGCCGGCCCCGCTCCGCCACCCGGTCCATGTTCGGCGTGTCGGCCGCCTCCAGCGGCGTCTTGCCGTCGAGCTCGTCTACCGGGTAGTCGGCCATGCCGTCCGGGATCACGATGCAGTACTTCATCGATCACCTCTCGATGCGAATGAGCTGGGTCGCCGCCTTCACCACGTCGAGTCGGTCGATCTCGGCCAGGGCGGCGGCCAGGTCGTGTTCTCGCGCCCGGTGGGAGAGCATGACGACCGGCACGTCGCCCTCGGGGCTCTGTTCCGGCTGGATCGCGCTCGCGATGCTGATGTGGTGCTCGCCGAGGATCCCCGAGATCGCCGACAGGACGCCCGGCTGGTCCACCACGGTGAACCGCAGGTAGTAACGGGTCTCGATCTCGGCGATGTCGCGGGCGCCCGCCGGGGGCAGGTCGCCCGAGAGCGCGCGGAAGGCGGCCGCGTTGATCGCCGCCCGCCCGAGGCCCACGTCGATCAGGTCCGAGACGACCGCCGCCGCGGTCGGCATCTGCCCGGCGCCCCGGCCGTAGTGCATGGTGTCGCCCGTGGCCCGGCCCCGCGTCCACACGGCGTTGAACACCCCGCCCACCGAGGCAAGCGGATGATCCCGAGGCAGGAACGCCGGATGCACCCGCAGCTCGAGCTCGTCGTCCGTGCGCTTGGCGATGGCGAGGAGCTTCAGCACGTAGCCCATCTCGGCGCCGAACCGGATGTCGGCCGGCTGGATGGCGGAGATCCCCTCGACGTGGATGCTGCGGAAGTCGACGTCCCGGCAGAAGGCGACGCGGGCGAGCACCGCCAGCTTGTGCGCGGAGTCCACCCCGGTCACGTCGAGCGACGGGTCGGCCTCGGCGAAGCCCGCCTCCTGGGCCGCCGACAGCGCCGCCTCGTACCCGGCTCCCCGCTGCGCCATCTCGGTCAGGATGTAGTTGCACGTCCCGTTCACGATCCCCATCATCTGGGTGATCTCGCTCCCGGGGTAGCCGTCTCGCACGGCCCGGATCAGGGGGATTCCGCCGCAGACGCTCGCCTCGAACGAGATGCTCCGCCCCGCCGCCGACGCCCGGGCGAACAGCTCGCGCCCGTGCTCCGCCAGCAGTGCCTTGTTCGCCGTGACCACGTGCTTGCCGGCCGCCAGCGCTCGAACGATGAGGTCCCGGGCGAACGTCGTCCCGCCGACCAGCTCGCAGATCACATCGATCCCGGGGTTCGCCAGGACCGCGTCCACGTCGTCCGTCAGCAGGCCGTCCGGCAGGTCCACGCCGCGGTCGCGGGTCAGGTCGACGTCACACACGGCGCCGAGCGCCAGGCGCAGGCCGGTGGTCACCACGATGTCGTCGGCGTCTTCGAGGACGATCCGGGCTACGCCGGCGCCGACCGTCCCGAACCCCACCAGCCCGATGTTCAGAGTGTTCATCGCCGCCCCCGAAATTCAGGCGGCGATTATACCGGGCGCCTTTCCCAGGTTCAAGACGAACCCTCGGCGCCATAGACGCGGCGGCCTCGGCTCCGGGACGGGGATCGGAGATGTGATCGGGCAGGCTCAGTCGTCGTAGACGCAGCGGCTGACCGGCGGGTACGCCCGGCTCAGCTCCTCCTTCTCGTCGATCCGCTCGGCCGTGATGCGAACGCGTCCGACCATCAGGCCGTTCTTCCACGTCCACAACGCGACCTGGCCCCCGGGCAGCGGGTCCGGATCGTCGTACTCGAGGAGGAGCTTGTTGTCCACGTAGAATGCGAGGTGGGCGCCGCGCTTGACGACCTTGCAGTAGAACCAGCGCCGATGGAATCCGCCGGTGGGGATCGGCGTGCTGGTTTCGGCGACCACCTTCCCGTTCCGCGTGATCGCAGACCGGCTGTTGTCCCAGCCGCCGTAGATGAACCCGTAGCCGGAATCGAGCCTCCGGCCGTCGCCGCAGATGACCGCGTCCATGTCGCGCACGTAGCGCTCGTACCCGCCGCCCCCCCCGCCCCGGTGCTGGATGCCGACCGCGTACTCCAGGGTCAAATCGCCGCGGAACCGGCGCTTGTTCCAGAGCGCACTGACCCCGTCGAGGTTCTTGCCGCACACAAACGACCACCGCTTGTCGCACTGCCAGCGGTTCGTCACCTCCCACGTCCCCCCGGCCGTCCGCCAGTCGGTCATGGCACGCACGAACGCATACAGCAGCCGGTTGTCGCAGAACAGCTCGATGTCCTCCGGGGCCACCTCCACCCCCTCCGCGGCGTACCCCACGGCGTAGCCCGACAGCGGCGACGGGTCCCGATAGGTGAAAACGGCCCGGTCGTCGAGCTCCGCCACCAGGTAGCCCTCGACCCGGCGCAGGGCGACGTGGTGAGCGCCGCGCAGGGCGGGAACCTCGCGCTCCCGCACACGGCGCCCGTCCCGATACAGGGCGACCTCGGCCTTGCCCTGGTGCGGCGGGGTCGTCACTGCGAGCTCGTAGCCGCCGGCCACCGTCCCGCCGCCGCTGCGCAGCGCACGCGGCGAGTCCGCGGTGCAGCAGGTGTAGATGCGCAGTGTCCCACCCGCTCGCGAGGGGAAGTCCGCGCCGAACCGGGCGCCGACGTCCCCGAGAAAGTCGGTCCGGTGCCACCACACCGACCGGGTCCGCCCGCGGATCGTGGTTGCCGCCCGGCTCCAATCGCTGCCCGGCGCCGCCCACTCCTTCATCGTCGTCTCGTGGGCGAACGCGTCGACGTACGTCAGCGCCGCGTCCTGGCCGGGCAGGAACTCGACGGCGAGCCGGTCGAACTCGGCCCGGACGCCCTTCCCCACCAGCAGTCCGGCCCTGCCGCGCGCCAGGCTGTCGTCGAAATGGGACAACACGCGCCGCCCGTCGATCTCTGCGCCGAGCACCCCGTGGCGGCAGGCGAGCGCCAGCTCGCAGCGGCTCTCCGGGGCGGCCACGTCGGCCCGGACCGGGGCGGTCCGGCGGCCGTCCCGCACCAGCACGAGGCGGCATTCGCCCGTGCGCGGGTCCAGCTCGAACACGTCGTGGTTCAGCTCGTCCCGGTAACGGGCGACGAGCCCGACCGGCCCCGTCGCGCCCGGCAGCAGCGTGCACGCGACGCGGTAGTTCGCCCACGTGTCGTTGCCGCCCAACAGCTTGCCGTACGCCACCCCGTTCGAGCCGTCCGGGCCCTCGGCCCGCAACCGGTCGGCGGCCGGGGCCGGCGCCCACGTCCCGCCCTTCGCCGCCCAGGCGAGCCGGTCGCCTTCGAAACGATCGCGGCGGGCGGATTCGCCGCGGACCGCCAGGTCGTCGAACTCCGCGCCGATGGCGTCGTTGCGGCCGTTGGGCTCGGCTACGTACAGCCCGACCCGCCCGAACGCCAGGGCGTCGTCGCGCTCGTCGAAGAACGGGTGCCCGTCGAGCCGCACGATGAGCCGATGGCCGGACGCCACGACTTCGAGTCGGTACCACTGGTCATAGCCGAGCCGCACCTTGTGCTGGCCCAACACGGTCTCCTCACCGTCCCGCACACGCACGAGCTGGAGGAACCTGGACGAGGAGAGCTCTTTGTGTCGGACGAGGTAGTGGTTGGCCCGGTCGACGTAGCGGAAGAGCAGTCCGAACGCGGTGCAGCCGACCGGCTTCGCCGCGACCTCGACGGAGTAGTCGTCCCACCACGGCTGGCCCATCACGGCGATCCCGGCATCGTCCCCGGCCGGGCGGCCGACGAACACAAAAGCGTTCGCGCTGAGCCCCGGGTTTTTCGGGAACTTCGGCTTCCACTGGCCGGCGACGGTCCGCCAGGCGCCCGCCTCCGCGTCGGTCCGCATGAAATCGTCCTGGGCGTAGATTTCGCCCACGTGCCGGGCCCGCGCCTCCGGCTCGGCCGACCCTTCCGGCATGCCCCGAATCCCCACCGCCGCCAGGCCGCCGTTTAAGGTGTCGTCGCAGACGCGCAACACCCGGCGCCGGTCCACCGCCACGCCGATCGAGCCGCGCCGGCGCATCACCGTCACCGTGCGCGGTTCGGCGAACACCGGCGCCCCCTCCGGGCGCCACCCGGCAAGCGGCATCTCGATCCCGCACTCCACCTTGCCCAGCGTCAGGCCCGACGGCCTCGCCGAGACGAAGTAGTAATTCTGATACGCCCCCCCTTCCGCGGCCGGCTGGAGATTGAAGAGAAGCCGCAGCTCCGCGCCGGCCCGGAGCGCGGGGGCAGCGATCTCGAAGTTGCAGGCCTGGGAACGGGGCGCACGGACCTTGCGGTAGCGGTAGGCGTCCCACTCGGCCCGGCGCAGGCCGGGCGCTTCGTCGGCCGTCGCTGTCTCCTGCCGCCCGTCGCAGGAGGCCGCGAGCACGGCAACCAGCGCCACGAGCCCCAATGTGTTCTTCATGGCGTCCACTGTCGATATTCGATCCCTTATCCTACCACGTTTGCTGCACCGGGCCAACAGGGTAATGCATCCGGCGGCGCCCGGGGGGCGTCAACGAATTATGGCAATCCATTGTTCGGGGGGGGCGACACGTACCGATGCACTTCCGCTCTTGCGGAAGCGGCTTGCAGCCTTCCCGCCTCGCGCCGGCTACGGCCTGCCAGGCCGCTCCATGTCCCCCCGATCCTCCCGCGCCGGGAGCATCATGCTGATTTCCCAGGTGGGAAATCAGCATGATGCTCCCGGCGCGGGAGGATCGGGGGGACA
>JAWODX010000183.1:0-11144 GCA_046483085.1 Planctomycetota bacterium | reverse complement strand
TCAGGTATCGCTCGGCAACGCTCAGGTCCGGCTCCAGCTCGCCGTCCGCGCCGCGGCTCCACCGGATCATCGCGTGCTCGCTCCCGAAGTGGGTCTTCCGCTGCGCCGTGATCCAGATCACCTTGTTTCCGACCTCGCCCAGCAGCTCGAACGTCCGGTCCAGCAGCTTCCAGTGCGGCTCGGACCACGCGGGCACGTCGTACTGCATGGCCAGGGAGTCCGGCGACTGGATCAGCCCGAGGTGGGTGAAGAACTCCGTCGGGTCCGGCAGGGTCCAGTCGACGACCTCGACTGCAAGGGGAACGTCGACGGGCTTCATGTCACGAGCGCGGACCGTCACCGTCCCGCTGTAGCGGCCCGGCTTCGCGCCCGTCGGAACGTGAACGGTCAGCCAGATCGGCTGGACGGCGCCGTACGTCGGGCCATCCTCCTCGCCCTTGCGCACGGGGACGGTCGCCGGCGCGAACGCCTCCAATCCGTCGAAGAACGGCCCGCGTCCCCGCCTCGCCGCAACGCTGCAGAGCGGATATCGGACCTCGACGGCCGACGCGGGAAGAACGGCCGGACCCTTCAGCGCCGACACGTCGACCTCCAGCCCCCGGATCGGCCGGTCCGAGCCGATGACCACCTGCCCCGAGTACGCGCCGTTCCGGGCGCCGCACAGCCGCACCGGGTCGAGCGGCTCACACGGGTCCGCGTAGTCGCGCGCACTCACCATCCGGTGGATCGGCCAGGTCCAGACCTGGACGCCCTTCGGCCGGCCGGTGTGGGCGGCGTTCGGCGTCGCCGCCGCGCCCTCCGCCGCCGTCAGGCGGACCGCCCGGACGCCCACCCGCGACCACCAGCAGAACGCCTTGACGTGTTTGATGTTCCGGTACTTCTCGTTCTTGCCCAGGAAGAACCCCTCCGGCGCCGGCGACCGGTGGTTCTCCAGCGCCACCACGTTCACGCCCTTCCGGAGTATCGACGCCGGCACCCGGACCGACAGCCGGCGCAGCCGCAGCTCGAACGCCTCCCGGCCCTTCTCGTCCGTGCGATACGCCGTCCACACCCAGAGCGAGCCCTTCTCGTCGAAGAACGCCCGCTCCGGGTAGTCGGCCGCGGGCGTCGTCGCCTCGAGCTCGCCGTCCGGCAGGTGGCCGCGCGTCAGCTCCCGGCCGTTGACGTACACGACCATCCCGCCCAGGTAGGAGACCGACAGGGCCAGGTCGCCGACCTTCGCGGGGTCGTCGACTCGGAACTTGCCGCGCAGGCAGAGGAGCGGGGTGCTTCGGTAGCTCCGCTTCCGGCATCCATAGGGGCCGACGCAGAACGGGCCCTCGAGCCGCGCCCAGCCGCCGTCCTCCAAGTCGGGGCGCGCCCACCCGGCGGCCGGCAGCGACCACGCGTACGCCTCGTCGTGCGGGCGCAGCACCCAGAGCCGCCGCTTCCGGCCGTCGACCACCCGCTCAATCCGCCGGGTCGTCCGGGCCGGATGGATCGGCGCCAGCTCGCCGGACTCGAGGCGGACCACGTCGGTCCCCCACGTCACGCGATGCCGCCAGAAGCTGGCCGTGTCCAGCAGGACGACTCGATCCTTCTCCCCCTCGTCGTCACCGGCGACGGCGGGCCCTGCAACGCACGACACGAGGGCCAGCACGCAGAGCCAGATCATACGGCGGCCGCACACGCTCCCATGTTTCATTCGCTGCTCCCGTGGATGGCGCTCCGGACTTCCCGGGTTGCCTCGTCTCCCGGCCGGTGTCGTTCGGACGAATCTCCGACTCGTGAGCATACCGGGTCGTTGACACCGTGTCCACACATTTTCGCCGGCAACCATTTGACTCCGTTCCGTCACTTCGGTACGTTACTGCGCAGCGAGAAGAGCATCCCGGCCGCCAACACGAGACAGGACCTTCATCACCCAACCCCCGAAGAGGGAGAAGCGCGATGACGCGGAGCCCTTTCGTCTCCAGATGGAGCACGCCCGGCTGGCTGGTCGCCCTGGCGCTCGCGGCGGCGTCCTGCCCGGCGACGGGCGCGACGCCGCACGCAACGATCGTGGTCCGCGGGCCCCGGCTCTCGGACGTGTCCCTCGGCGCCGGGCGCCGGATGCCGGCGGTCGTCATGCTGGGTCGGTCGCGCCCGCTCCTGGTGCCGGCGCCCTGGCGGTTTCGGGCGGTCCGGCCCACCGAGCTCATTGAGGCAACGGCCGACGCCAACCGGTTCCGCGTCACCTGGTGCTGGAACGAGTCGACCGCCCTGCTGCACCGCCCCGCGCCCGACAAGCGGGTCCGGGCGCTGACCGACTCGCTCAAGGCGGTCGACGCGGCGACGCGGGCCGGGGGCGCCTGGCGCGCCGGCTGCCTCGCCGACCCCCGCCTCGTCCCCGTCCTGCTCGACGCCGCGAAGGATCGAGACGCCCACGTCGCCCGCGCGGCCTCGTCGGCGCTCGACCGGCTGGGCCGGCCGGCCGTCCTCGCACTCGGCGGTGACGCGGCCTGGAATCGAATCGCCGCCGACCGCCCTGCCCTCGTCCGCGCGCTCTCCGTGGTGCGCCTCGACGACGGGCAGAAGGCGCCGGCCGCGCTCGAGCAGGCGCTCGTGCACCCGCGCAAATACGTGCGGATCGACGCCGTCGCTGCTCTCGGCCGGCTGGGCGGCCGGCACGCGGTCGGCCTCCTCGAGCAGGTGCTCGGCGCGATGGACCGGGACGTGCGCAGGTCGGCGGCCGAGGCGCTGGGCGCGGCCGGCGGGGCGCGCGCCCTCGAGCCGCTCGCCCGGGCGCTGGCCGACCACCATCCCGCCGTGCGCCGGGCCGCGGCGACCGCACTCGGCCGGACCGGACAGCGGCAAGCGATCCCGCTCCTCAAGAGCGCGCAGGCCGATCCGGACCGACGGGTCCGGTACGCGGCGGCCGGCGCCCTCGGCGCCCTGGGGGGCCGGGAGGCGCTGGCCCTGCTGGAGACCGCGCTGGGCGACCGGTCGCGGTCCGTCCGTCTGAAGGCCGTCTCGGCCCTCGGGCTCGCGGGCGGCGAGGGCGCACTGCCGCTCCTTCGGAAGCAGCTCGCCGGCGAGGACCCGTACATTCGGTATGCGGCGGTCAGCGCGCTCGGCGATGCGGCCGGTAAGGAAAGCCTCGAGCTGCTGCGCGGGGCGCTGGACGATGAATCGTACCGCGTCCGCCTGCGGGCGTGTGCGGCGCTCGGTCAGCACGGGGACGCGGGGGTCGGGTTGCTCGGCCGGGCGCTGGGCCACGAGGACGCGGCGGTCCGGCGTGCGGCCGCCGGGGCGCTCGGCCGGATCGGCGGGGCGAAGGCCGTCGCCCGGCTGGCGACGGCCCTCGGAGACAAGGAGGCATCGGTCCGCGCGGCCGTCGCCGAAGCCTTGGCAGATGCCGGGGGGAAGCGCGCGCAGGCGCTGCTCCGCAAGGCGCTGGGGGATGAGGACATGTCGGTTCGCTACTCGGCGGTGACCGCGCTGGCGGAACTCGGCGGCAATCAGTCGGCGAGTCTGCTGCTGCAGGCGCTGACGGATCGGAGCCGATCGGTCCGGTCCGGTGTCCTGGACGCGGCGCTCCGCATGGACGCCGACGTGGCGGGACGGCTGGCCGAGAAGGCGCTCGACGATTCGGAGGAGACGGTCCGGCGGTCGGCCGTCAAGCTGCTCGCGAAGTCCGCCGGCGAGCGGGCAGTCCGGCTGTTGGAGCGCGCGTTGGCCGACGGCGCGAAGGGCGTCCGCCGCGAAGCGATCGAGGCGCTGGGACGGGTCGGCGGCCCCCGGGCCGCGCGTCTCCTCGCCGCCATCGTGCGAACCGATCCCGCCGTGCGTGGGGCCGCGCTGATCGCGCTGGCGGAACTCCACGACGACCGGTTCCTGCCCGCGCTGCGGGCCGGCCTGGCGGACAAAGACACGCGGAGCCACGCGATGGCGGCGCTGGCGACGCTCGGGACCGAAGGGGCCATGACAGCGCTGGACCAACACTGGGATGGCCGCGGCCGACACGCCGCGGTGGCCGCGTTCCGGCCTGGCTGCCATGCACAGGCGGTCCCCCTCCTGGAACGTGCCCTGAAGATGGAGAAGAAAGACAGGGGTCGGGTCGACGTTCTGCGTGCCCTGGGCCGGGTCGGCGGGGAGAAGGCGGCGGCGCTCCTCACGCAGGCCCTCGACGAGAAGAGCGGTGTCGTCCGCCGGGCGGCGGTCGCGGCGCTGGGCGAGGCGGGCGAGGCGGAGGTTCTTCCCCGGCTCAAGCCGCTGCTGCAGGACGACGACGCCGGTGTCCGGTGCGCCGCGATCGACGCCGCCGCGGCGCTCGACGGCCGAGAGGCCGCGCCGCTGCTCGAGCCGCTCGCCGCCGGCAAGGACGAGACCACCCGCCGTTGTGCGCTCGGCGCCCTGGCGCGCGCCGCGCCCGGTCGGGCCTGGCCGCACATCGAGAAGGCTCTCGCGGACAAGGACCCGGACGTGCGAAGGGCCGCGGTCGCCGCGCTGGGCAACGCCGGCGCGGACCGGGCGATGGCCCCGCTCAAGAAGGCGCTGGCGAGCGACGATGGGGCTCTCCGCCGCGCCGCCGTCGGTGCGCTCGGCCCATGCGGGGGCGACGGGGCCGTCGCTCTCCTCCGGGCGCGGCTCGGCGACGGGCAGGGCGACGTACGCGTGGCGGCGGTGCGCGCCCTGGGCCGGGCCGGAGGCGAAAAGGCGGTCGGGGCGCTCGAACCGGTCCTGGGCGGCCCGGACGCGGCGCTGCGGGCGGTCGCCGCCGAGGCCCTTGGAACGGCCGGCGGGGACCGGGCGTTCGGCCTGTTGAACCGCGCCGTCCTGAACGAAACGGATCGGGATGTTCTCCCGAAGGTCATTGCGGCGCTGGCGGACGCGGGCGGGGCGAAGGCGGCCCGGCGCCTGGCGATGCTGGCTCACGTGGACGACCCGACGCGGCACGCGGCGCTGCCGGTGCTCGGCCGGGTGGCCGGGGACGAGGCGGTGGACCTGGTCGCCCCGTTCTGCGGGCGCTACCGTTGGCAGCGGACGGGGTACGTGGCGCTGGGGGCGTGCGGGGGCCCGCGGGCGGTCCGGCTGCTTGGCGAGAAGCTGGACGCGGCCCTCAAGACGGAGCCGCGGCTCGGGCGGTACAAGGTGGTGCCGGTCGTGGCCGGGCTGGCCGAGAGCGGCTCGGCGGCGGCCCTCGAGCACCTGGCGAAGGCCGTTCGCTTCCCCGACGCGTACACCGCGAAGTGGGCGGTGCGGGCCGCGGTCCGCATCGACGGCGCCCGGGCCGTGCCCGTGCTGGAGACGGCGTTCGGCCACAAGGACGACGCGGTGCGCGGGGAGGTGGCCGACGAGGCGAAGAAGCTGGACGGGCCGCGCGTGCTGCCGCTCCTGCAGGGCGCGATCAGGGACGACGAGGCGGGGGTTCGCAAGAAGGCGGCGGTGAGCGCGGCGGCGGTCGGCGGGGACGGGGCGCTCGCGGTGCTCCGCCGCGCTGCGCGCGACGAAAACGCGAACGTGGCCCGGGCGGCGGTCGAGCACCTGGCCGACGCGCCGGTCTGCTGCGAGGGAGCGGTGTCGATCCTGGCCGGGGTGCTCGCCGGCGAGCGCCACGACCTGCGGTCGGAGGCCGCCCGGACCCTGGCGAAGATCGGCGGGGCGAGGGCGCGCGACGCGCTGCTCAACCGCCTGCCGAAGGAGGCGGACGGGCGAGTGAAGAAGGCGCTTCAGGAGGTACTCCGCAAGTCGTTCGGCGCCGATCCGCGCGTGCGGGAGGCCCCGGAGCCGCGTGGCGAAGGATCGCGCTGACCGGCCGTCGTCGGATCCGCCCGACAAGGAGCCGTGCCGCGCGGATGCGCTTTCACGGGGACTTGCTTTTCGGGCGGGAGTCGAGTAGCGTTGAGGGTGGTGGCTCAAGGCGACCGGCCGGGGATGAGCGGCGGGCGGCGGGCCCGGAAAGGGGCAAGCGGATGCGACCATCGAGCGGCCTCATCCCCGCAGCGGTTGTGCTGCTGTTCTGCCTCCCCTCCCCTGCGAGGGAGAACGCGGAGCGGAAGGGCCCGCCGACCGAGTGGAAGAAGTGGGAGCGGCCGCGGTCCGAGCGCGGGAGCCCGTATCCGGAGCTGATGTCCGAGGTCGCCCTCTCCGCGGACGAGCTGCCGCGGGTCGTGGACGGGCACCCGCGCCTGCTGCTGCGTGCGAGGCCGTGGCCGGGCGGGCTGTGCGTGGCGGAGTTGAAGGAGCGGGCGCGCCGCGAGCCGTGGTCGAAGATGGTCCCCCGCTGGAAGAGCCCGAAGTACGCGGCCCGGTGCGCGCTGTATTACCTGATCACCGGCGACGAGTCGGTGGTCCCCGGCCTGGTCGAGGCGGTGATGAAGGCGCGGCCGGCGCACAAGTGCGGCGGCGGCCTGGTCGAGCCGTGCATGGTCTACGACCGGATCATCAACAGCCCGAGCCTGACCGCCGATCAGAAGACGAAGATGCGGGCGCACCTGGTCAAGGTGGCGTTCCAGTGCGCCCGGGCGCAGGAGTCGAGCAGCGTCAACGACATGTGGCACCACCGGGGCGCGGCGGGCTGGGCGAGCGACGTGCTGGTCACCGGCCTCACCCTGGCCGGCGAGCATCCCGAGGCGAAGCGGCTGCTCGCGTGGGGCGCGGGGTACTTCCGGCGCAACTACTTCCGCGGCTGGGCGCGGACGGGCGGCACGCACATGGGCGGCGGGCACCGCTACTACCGGGCCGGCGCGGGCAAGCTCCCGCTCGCCATCGCCTGCTGGCACAGCGCCGCCGAACCCGACGTCTGCGTCGAGATCCGCGACAAGTGGAACGACTTCCTCCAGGGCAACATGTACGCGATGATGTACCAGACGCTGCCCGACGGCACGCGGGTCGAGTCGACCGGATTCGACCGCGCCCCGCGCCACCTGATGCAGGGCAACCACATGCTGACCGGCTGGTGCTATAAGAACCCGGACGCGTACGCGTTCATCCGCTGGGTCGCCCGGCACAACCGCCGGTACCGCCGGTACGATCCGAAGAACGACATCCTGCTCTACGACCCGGAGGTGGACAAGAAGGCGCCGAGCCTGCCGCTCTCGGGCCCGTCGGCGCGGCTGTGGGGCGGGAGCGGGCGCGGCTGGTTCGGTTACGTCCAGATCCGCTCGAACGGGTGGCAGCCGGACTCGACGGTGATCGAGTTCAAGTGCGGGGACCGCTTCTGGAGCCACGGGTTCAACACGAACCAGAACGCATTTTACATTTATCGGAAGGGGCGGCTCGCGCCGCACACGGGCTACTACTCGGACCGGGATCACAAGGGGAACTACCGGTACTTCGGCCAGCACATGCGGAACTACTACTGCCAGACCGTCGCGTCGAACAGCGTGCTGGTGATCGACCCGAAAGAGTGGGCGCACTGCCGCCGCCGGGTGATGGCCACCCAGGACGAGGACGGCTACTACCCGGTCTACGGGAGCCAGCGGCTGCACCGCGGCGGGAGCAACTGCTTCTCGTTCGACGAGTTCCTCGCCCGGACGACCGCCCCGTCGAACCCGTTCGAGTGCGGCGACATCGTGGCGTTCGAGCACGCGCCCGACTTCTCGTTTACCTACGTCTGCGGCGACGCCACCGCGAACTACAACAACCCGGGGGTCGTCTATCACACGAGGGATCGGAAGAACCGGCCGAAGCTCGACCTGTTCACCCGGTCGCTCGCCTGGCTCGGCAACAAGTACCTCGTGGTCTTCGACCGGGTCAACGCGCTCGATCCGTCGTTCCGGAAGGCGTGGCTGCTCCACTCGCTGGGCAAGCCGCGGGTGAACGGGAAGCGGACGAAGGTCGAGGTGCCCGGCCACATCGAGCGGTTCGACGGCGACCTGGTCACCATCGACTGGCAGGGGAGGTTCATCCCGACGACCGACCCGGAGAATCCCGGGCGGCTGTTCTCGAAGACGCTGCTGCCGCGCGAACGGGTGATCCGTCGGATCGGCGGCGGGGGCTACGAGTTCTGGGCGGGCGGGCGCAACTGGGAGCCGCTCCGTGTGCCGACGAAGGAGAGCCCCGGCTCGGACCCGATGGACGTGGGCGCCTGGCGGGTCGAGGTCTCGCCGCGCGAGCCGGCGACGTTCGACCATTTCCTGCACGTCCTGTACCCGTGCGACCGGAGCACGAAAGCGCCGGCGCCCGCGCGGCTGGTCACGACGGCCGGGCGCACGATGATCGGCGCCCACGTCGGCGGCTGGCTCGTCCTCTTTGCCGCCCGGAAGGAGATCGTGGACGGCGAGATCGCCTACCGGTCGCCCGCCGGAAAGACCGAGCACCTGGTCGTCGACCTGAAGCGGGACGCCCCGTACCGGGTCGAGGGCATTGCTGACGAGCCGCAGGAACGGACGGCGAGCGGCCAGGGCGTGCTGCGGTTCGCGACCGAGAAACCCGGCCCGGTTACGCTGACCGGCCCGGTCCGATCCGGCCGCGGCGCGAAACCGTAGTCGGGCGGTCCGCCCGCCGCCCGATGATGCGATCTGGGAGGCCCAACATGATCAGGCGGGCGATCATCGCGCTCGTTGTCGCGGCCGTTCTGCCGGGCGTAGCCCGGGCCGAGGACCGACCGCGGAAGGACCCGAAGCGGCACTGGTCGCGCACTCCGTATTCGATCACGGTCGCGGAGGAGGCGCTGCCGGCGGATCAACTGCCCGACGTGCTCGACGATCACCCCCGACTGCTGGTCCGGAAGACGCCGTGGGAGGGCGGGATCACGGTCGCCGAGCTGCGCCGGCGGGCGAAGCAGGAGCCGTGGAAGAAATGGTTCGACTGGGTGAAGCGGAAGAAGTGGCGGCCGAACCAGTGGCGGCCGGTCCGCGCGCTCTACTACCTGGCGACGGGCGACGAGTCGGTCGTCCCGGCGATCCGCGACTACGTGCTCGCCGCCAAGCCGCAGTTCAACTGCGGCGGCGGCCTCGTCGACGTCTGCATCCAGTACGACTGGATCTACAACAGCCCGACGCTGACCGACGCGGACCGGAAGAAGATGGCCGACCGGATCGCGCAGGTCGGGCTGAAGTGCGCCGAGATCCTCCAGTCGGGCTGGGCGTTCGACATCTGGACGCACCGGGCGGCGCCCGGCTGGGCGTCGGACATCGTCGCCGCCGGGCTCGCGCTCGATGACGATCACCCCCAGGCGACGAAGCTCCGCTCGTGGGGCATGGGCTACTACAAGCGGAACTACTTCCGCGGCTGGCAGCACAACGGCGGCTGCTGGCTGCACGGGGGCAGCTCGTACAACATCGCGCTCGTCCTGCCGCGCGTCATCGCCTGCTGGCAGAGCGCCACCGACGAGGACGTCTACGGGCTCATCCGCGAGGAGTACGGCAACTGGCTCGAGAAGCACATGTACTACATGATGTGCGAAGTGCTGCCCGACCGGACGCGGAGCGACGCCATCGGCTGGGACTACAACCCGCCGGGGCTCCGCATGCCCACCCTCAACTGCATGATGGCCGCCCGCGCGTATCGCAACCCCGACTGCTACCCCTACCTGCGGCGGCTCGGGCGCGACCCCAGGTGCGGACGGTACAGCGGCATGATGCAGGTGCTCTTCTACGACGAGGAGCTCGACCGGCTCAAGCCGCGGATCCCGCCCGACGCGCCGTTCAGCATGGTCTGGGGCCGGCGCGGGCCCGGCTACGCACAGATCCGCAGCAAGGGCTGGGCGCCCGACTCGACCGTTATCGAGTTCAAGTGCGGCGACTGGGTCTGGACCCACACCCACCAGAACCACTCGAACTCGTTCTGGATCTTCCACAAGGGCCGGCTCGCCGTCCAGGCCGGCATCTACGACCGCTACGGCGGCAACCACAGCGACCACTACTACGCCCGGTCCATCAGCGGCAACACCATGCTGATCCGGCAGCCGGGCGAGTTCGTCATCGGCTACCGCTCGACCGAGGACGTGGACGAGGACGGCTGCGTGGAGCTGGCCGGCGGGCAGCGCATGACCGTCAAGATGGGGCAGAACTGCTTCACGTTCGACGAGTACCTCCGCCGCAAGACCGAGCCGAACGTGACCGGCGAACTGTTCGAGATGGGCGACATCATCGCCTTCGACCACGCCGACGACTTCAGCTACACGTACCTCTGCGGCGACGCCAGCATGGCCTACAACAACCCGACGTTCTGCTACGCCTACAAGGGCCGGAAGAACAAGCCGAAGATCGACCGGTTCACCCGCTCGCTCGCCTGGCTCGGCAACCGGTACCTGGTGATGTTCGACCGCGTCCGGGCGCTCGATCCGAGCTATCGCAAGGCGTGGATCTGCCACTTCCAGGGCGAGCCGAAGGTGAACGGCAAGCGGACCAAGGCGCCCGTGCCCGGACACATCGAGGAGTACGACGGCGACACGGTCCGGGCCACGTGGTCGGACGGCGTGTGTAAGCCGCCGGACCCGGGCGACCCGGGGCGGTTGTTCATCCGCACGTTCCTGCCCGAGGAGCGCGTCATTCGGCGGATCGGCGGGAAGGGCTACGAGTTCTGGGCCAAGGGCAAGAACCGCCCGCCGACGAGCAAGAAGGGCGGCCGACAGGATATGGGCCGCTGGCGGGTCGAGATCTCGCCCCGCCGCCCGGCGCGGTCCGACCACTTCCTCCACCTGCTCTACCCCTGCGACACGCGCACGAAGCGCTGCCCCGACGCCGGGCTGGTGACCGCGGATGACAAGAAGATGATCGGGCTGTCGGTCGGCGGCTGGCTCGTCCTCTTCGGCGCCGACGGGCCGGTCAAGGGCGCCGTCGCGTATGAGGCGCCCGAGGGCCGGACCGAGCACCTGGTTGTCGACCTGCCGCACGGCGCCCGGTACACGCTGGCGGGCACCGCCACGAAGGAGGAGGCGGAAATGGTCGTGACCGAAGAGGGCACACTGCGCTATACTACGGACCGGAAGGGAACGGTGACGCTGACCCCGGCCGACTGACTTTGGCGCGAACCGCGGAGACCGGAGTGGACTGGACGGGCTGTGTGATGCTGGCCGGCGCTCTGACCGGCGCGGTGGTCCTCTCGGCCGCGTCGGCGGCGGGCGCCGCCGATACCGCCTACTGGGTCGGCCCCGAGCGAACCCCGGGGCCGTTTCTCTGCAAATCGCCCGCCGCCACGGGTGTGACCGTCGTCTGCGACCGCTGGCCCGACGGCTC
>JAWODX010000179.1:0-7251 GCA_046483085.1 Planctomycetota bacterium | reverse complement strand
AGGCCCCGTCCCAGGCGCGACGCGTCGGCGAACGGGAAGAAGATGGTGTTCCGCCAGGCGGGGCCGCCGGCGGCCGTCATGATCGGGCCGAGCACGTTGACGACCTGGGCGATGCAGGCCACGCGGACGCGGTCGCAGTGGTTGAGCAGGGTGATGAGCATGCCGCCGACCACGAGCGCGTCCTCGACGGTGTACGCGCCCTCGGCGAGGTGGGGGGCGAACGCCCACGGCTCGGGCTTCGGGCGGTCGGGGCCGCGCTGCCAGACGTTCCACTCGTCGAACGAGAGCATCGCCTGCTTCGACGAGCGACGGCGGGCGGCGACATGGTCGCACGTCGCGACGACCGCGTCGATGTAGTCGCCCATCTCCGCAGGCCGGGCGAGGTACGTGGCCGTGTCCCCGTCGCCTTTCCCGTAGTACGTGTGCAGCGAGATGTACTCGACGTGGTCGAGGGTGTGGTCGAGGACGGTTCGCTCCCAGTCGCCGAATGTCGGCATCCCACGGCCGCTGGAGCCGCAGGCGACGAGCTCGATGTCCGGGTCGACCCCTTTCATGAGCTTCGCGGTCTCGCAGGCGACGCGGCCGTACTCATCGGCGGTCTTGTGGCCCATCTGCCAGGGGCCGTCGACCTCGTTGCCCAGGCACCAGAGCTTGACCGCGTGCGGCTCTTCGAAGCCGTGCTTGCGCCGCAGGTCGCTCCAGGCGCTGCCGCCGGGGTGGTTGCAGTATTCCACCAGGTTCCGGGCGGCGTCGGGGCCGCGGGTGCCGAGGTTGACGGCGAGCATGGGTTCGGCCCCGGCCTTGCGGCACCAGGTCACGAACTCGTTGGTCCCGAACGTGTTCGGTTCGGTGCTCTTCCAGGCGAGATCGACCCGCCGGGGCCGGGCCTCCTGCCCGACCCCGTCCTCCCAGTTGTAGCCGGAGACGAAATTGCCGCCGGGGTAGCGGACGACGGGCATGCCGAGCTCGCGGACAAGCTCAAGCACGTCGGTCCGGAAGCCGTCCTCGTCGGCGGTCGGATGGTCGGGCTCGTAGATGCCCTCGTAGACGCAGCGGCCCATGTGTTCGACGAACCCGCCGAACAGCCGCGGGTCCACCTCGCCGATCACGAAATCCCTGTCCAGAACGACGCGTGCGTTCAGCATGTCAGCCTCCTCCCGACTAACACTACAACGCTGCTTTTCCTGGCTGCCTGCGCTGCGGCAGCCCCGCGCAATGGCCGGGCAGGCAGAAATGCCTGCCCCACCGGCCAGAGTCCGCCGCATCGGTGGGGCGGACATTCCTGTCTGCCACGATACAGGTGAAGAGTTCCGTATTGCGTTCTTCGCCCGTGCCTTACGCCGATCCGCTTGCGGCACTGTAGCGTTGTAGTGCTATGCTGTCTCGGCGGCGGCTTCCGCTCTCTTGGTCTTCTTCTCGGCCCGGCGCCGGGCGCGGAGATCGACAATGGTGTCCTTGGGGCAGACCTTCGCGCACTTGCCGCAGAGCTTGCACGTCTCGTAGTCGATCACCGCCAGGTTGTCGATCACGTGGATGGCGTCGAACGGGCACTCCTTCTCGCACTTCCGGCAGGCGATGCAGCCCGTCTCGCAGATCTTGTTGACCACCTTCCCCTTGTCGTGCGAGCTGCACTTCACCCAGACGGTCCGCTTCGCCGGCATGACCTTGATGACGTCGCGGGGGCAGACGCGCTCGCAGGCGCCGCACGCGGTGCACCGCTCTTCGATGACGTGCGGCAGGCCGTCGTCGCCCATGAAGATCGCCTCGAACGGGCAGGCGTCGACGCAGGAGCCGAGCCCGACGCAGGCGTATTCGCAGGCCTTCGGCCCGCCGTGCACGAGCACCGCGGCCCGGCAGTCGTCCACGCCGTGGTATTCCTCCTTGTCCGCGCAGCCGGTCCCCCCGCCGCAGACGACGCGCGCGATCTGCGGCTCCGACGCCTCGGCGCTCATCCCCAGCAGTTCGTAGATCCGGGCGCGGGCGTCTTCGTTGCAGACGGGGCAGACGGTCGGGGCGGCGTCGCCGGCCACGATCTTCTCCGCCGCCGCCGCGCAGCCGGCGAGCCCGCACGCCCCGCAGTTCGCACCGGGCAGGAGCTCGTCCACCTGCTCGATCCGCGGATCGGTCTCCACGTGGAACACCTTCGACGCGACGGCGAGCACGATGCCCAGGAGCAGCGCCAGCACGCCGAGCACGAGCAGCGATCCAACGATGAAGCTGCTCACAGCCAGACCTCAGTCACGCACAAGAAAGGGAAACGGGGAAACGGGAAAAGGGGAAAAACAAGAGGTTCCTTTTCCGTTTTCCCCCTTTCCCATTTTTCCTTCGCCGTTCTGTCTCGCCGTCAGCCGGCCATGCCGGCGAAGCCGAGGAAGGCGAGTGCCATCAGGCCGGTGCAGAGGAACGCGATGGGCGCGCCCTTGAAACACCGGGGGACGTTCAGATACTGGAGCCGCTCGCGGATGCCCGCCATCAGGAGCATCACCAGGGTGAAGCCGACGCCGGCGAAGAAGCCCTGGAGCACGGCGCCCGCCAGGCCCAGGTCGCGCGGCGCGTCGGTCGTGTTCAACAGCGCGACCCCCATGACCGCGCAGTTCGTGGTGATCAGCGCCAGGTAGATCCCCATCGCCCGGTAGAGCGCAGGGACGTATCGGCGGAGGAACATCTCGACGAACTGGACGAGCGAGGCGATGACCAGGATGTAGGAGGCGGTCTTCAGCACGTCGATCAGGCCGGTCTCCGTGATGTTCGCCTCCGCCCCGAAGAACGTGGTCAGGAACCACGACCCGGGCTGGAGGAAATAGGCGAACAGCAGGTAGGTGACGAACGACGCCATGGTCATGACGAACGTGACCGCCAGCCCCATGCCCAGCGCCTTCCCCTTGTCGTCCGACTGACCGATGAACGGGCAGAGGCCGAGGAACCGCTTGACCACGAAGTTCTGGACGAACAGGTTCAGGATCGCGATGTGGAAGATGAGCTGGAGGTTCATTCCCAGGTGACCTCCTCGAGCCGGACGCGCGACCGCCGCTTGCCCATCGCCCGGAACATCGCCATGAGCAGGCCGAGCACGATGAACGCCCCGGGCGCGAGGACGACCGCGGTCATCGGCTCGTACACCGTCCCCCCGGCCGCGTCGAGCCAGAGCGGATAGCCGAGGAGCGTGCCGGCGCCGAGCAACTCGCGGATCGTGCCGACCAGGATCAGGGCCAGGGTGAACCCGAGCCCCGTCCCCGCGCCGTCGAGCAGCGAGCGCAGCACGGTGTTCTTGTAGGCGAAGGCCTCGGCCCGGCCCAGGATGATGCAGTTCACCACGATCAGCGGCACGAAGATCGACAGGTCCTTGCTCTGCTCGTAGAAGAAGCCCTTCATCACCATGTCGACGATGGTGACGAAACTGGCGATGACCACGATGAAGCAGGGGATCCGCACGGCCTTGGGGATGACCCCGCGGAGCGCGGAGATGATGACGTTCGAGCAGATGAGCACGAAACTGGCCGCCAGCCCCATGGCGAACGCGTTGGTCACCTTCGTCGTCACCGCCAGCGTCGGGCACAGCCCCAGCATCAGCACGAAGATGCCGTTGTTCCTGATGATGCCCTTGGTGAACTCTTCGCGGTAGCTCGCCACGCGGTCCTCCTGGCTCGGAACGGCGGCATTATACCGGGGCCGCCGGGCCAGTCAAGCGCGCAAGGCGGTGAGGCATTTGCGATGTCCCCTGCTGCGATCACAAATTGTAGCCGAGGTCCATGACCTCGGCCCTTCTCCGGCCTCATGGAGGCCGGCTACAGTCACGCCAGCTTGATCACACTGGACATGGCAAATGCCTCGCGGTTGACGCCGGGGCCGGTCTGCGTAGAATGCGGGGTGGCGTGGCGGGCCGCGGCGTGCGGTCCGGCTCGTCGACCGGCCGAGGGGGCTGGACGCAGGAGGGATCGAGGGGGTGGAAGGAGTTGCCGGGAGACATGGGCAAGGCAAGGGATGAGGAGACGGAACCGGGCGTCCGGGACGTGGTCGTGCGGGCCCTGCTGCTGCACCCCGATCAGGAGGCACTGGATCGGCTGTGCGGGTGGCTGACGGAGGCGGGCTGCGAGGCCCGGGGCGTTCAGAACCCGGCGGGGGCGTGGACGGCCCTGCGGGAGGGGGAGTTCGACGTGCTCGTGGCCGACACGACGTTCCCCGAGACGACGCCGGCGAACGTGGTTCGCCTGGCAGAGCGGCACGCGCCGCAGACGGCGGTCCTGCTGATCGCGACGCCCGAGACGCGGGCGGCGGCGGTGGAGGCGGTGGCGGCCGGGGCCCGCGGGTATATGCTCGAGCCGGTCTCGCGGGGGGAGTTGGTGGCGCAGGCGGGGGCCGCGAGCGGGCCCCGGGCGGCGCCGGAGGAGCCGACCGGCGAGCCCGAACGGCCCGAGCCGGCCGGCGCGGCTGACGCCGATCAGGGCGAGGTGATCGTCTGCCTGCTGCGCGGCCTGGCCGAGGCGACGGCGGAGAGCGAGGCGCACCTCTACCGCGTCGGCGCGTCCGCCGCCCTGCTGGCCGAGGCGCTGGGGTGGAGCCGCGCGGACCAGGCTCGGATTCGGATCGCCGGCGCGATGCACGACATGGGCAAGTTCGTGCTGGCCCGGGACCTGCTGACCAAGCCGGGGATGCTGACGAACGAGGAGTTCGACGAGGTGCAGAAGCACGCCCTGATCGGGGCGTCGATCGTGGGCGACTCGGAGCAGCCGATGATCCGGATGGCCCGGGACGTCGCGTGCTCGCATCACGAGAAGTGGGACGGGTCGGGCTATCCGTTCGGCCTGGCGGGCGAGCAGATCCCCGAGGCGGCGCGGATCGTCGCCATCACCGACGTCTACGACGCCCTGGTGCACGACCAGCCGTACCGCGAGGCGATGGACGAGGAGCGCGCGGCGCGCGTCATGCGCCGCCAGAAAGAGAGCTCGTTCGATCCGCGGATGGTCGATCGGTTCCTCGAGCTGCTGCCGCGCTGGCGGGAGCAGGAGGAGGCGTACGAGGCGGAGGCGAGGGACGGCAGCGCGACGCCCGAGCGGCTGCGATTCGTCGGCCCCTCGTAGGCCGGCAGGGGTCAGTCGGCGACGAGCCCGTCGATCAGCTCGCCGGCCAGCTTCGGGTTCGCCTTCCCCTTCGTCGCCCGCATGACCTGCCCGATGAGGAATCCCTTCGCCTGCTGCCTGCCCGACTTGAGATCGGCGACGGCGTCGGGGTTGTCGTCGAGCACCCCCCGGATGACGCTCTCGAGCTCGCCGCTGTCGCTGATCTGCGCGAGGCCTTTCTCCTCCACGATCTCGGCGGCGTTCTTCCCGGTCGCGCACATCTCGCTGAACACGTCCTTGCCGACGTTGTTGCTGATGCGGCCGTCGGTCACCAGGCCGATCAGTTCGGCGAGCATGGGCGGGCTGACGGGGAGGTCGCCGACCTCGCACTTCCGCTCGTTCAGCTCGCGCATCACCTCGCCCATGATCCAGTTCGCGGCGGTCTTCGGCTCGACGCCCTCCTTGACGCAGTCCTCGAAGTACTGGGCGATCGTCTTGTGCTCGACGAGGACGCCGGCGTCGTAGGGCGGCAGGCCGTGCTCGGCGATGAACCGCTTGCGCCGGGCCGAGGGCAGCTCGGGCATTTCCTTTCGGATGCGCTCCAGCCACTCCTCGCCGATCTCGATGGGGACGAGGTCGGGCTCGGGGAAGTAGCGATAGTCCTTCGCCTCTTCCTTGCTGCGCATCGGCTCGGTGGCGCCGCGCTGGACGTTCCACAGCATGGTCTGGGAGGGGACGGCCCCGCCGGATTCGAGCACGCCGATCTGGCGCTGCTGCTCGTACTCGATGGCGCGGACGACGGCGCTCATCGAGTTGAGGTTCTTGACCTCGACGCGGTTGCCGAACGCCTCGCTCCCCGCGGGGCGGACGCTGATGCCGGCCTCGAACCGGAGCGAGCCCTCCTCCATCTTGCAGTCGGAGATGTCCAGGTGCCGCAGCAGCGCCGCCAGCTCCGTCATGTACGCGTTCGCCTCGGCCGCCGAGCGCAGGTCGGGGGCGGAGACGATTTCGAGCAGCGGGGTGCCGGCGCGGTTCAGGTCGACGGCCGTGTAGTTCGCGCCGGTGTCCTCCGGGTGCTCGAGCTTGCCCGCGTCCTCCTCCAGGTGCACGTTCCAGATGCCGACCTCCTTCGTCTCGCCGGCCACCTCGATCTCGAGCCGGCCGTCAACGCCCAGGTTGTTGTAGTTCTGCGAGATCTGGTAGTTCTTGGGCAGGTCGGGGTAGTAGTAGTTCTTGCGGTCGAACTGGGTGATCGGCGCGATCTTGCAGCGGAGGGCGACGGCGGTCCGCAGGCCGAGCTCGACGGCGTGCCGGTTGACGACGGGGAGGACGCCGGGCAGGCCCTGGCAGACGGGGCAGGTCTGGGTGTTGGGAGCGGCGCCGAACGCCGTCCTGCAGCCGCAGAACATCTTGCTGCGGGTCAGGAAGTGGGCGTGCGTCTCCAGGCCGATGACCGTCTCGTACTGCATGGGGTCCTCAGCTTTCGGTCAGGCTCGGTCTGGCGAGGTGGTGGTCGGTCGCCCGTTCGAAGGCGTGTGCGAGCCGGAGGATCGTCGGCTCGTCGAACGGCCGGCCCATGAGCTGGAGGCCGACGGGCATCCCGCCCTCGCCGCTCCCGCCGTTGATCGAGATGCCCGGGATGCCCGCCAGGTTCGCGCTGATGGTGTAGATGTCGGAGAGGTACATGGCCAGCGGGTCGTCGATCAGCGAGCCGAGCGGGGAGGCGACGGTCGGTGCGACCGGGCCGAGGACGCAGTCGACGGTCTCCCACGCGTCGTCGAAATCCTGCTTGATCAGTCGGCGGACCTTCAGCGCTTTCAGGTAGTAGGCGTCGTAGTAGCCGGAGCTGAGTGCGAACGTGCCGAGCATGATCCGGCGCTTCACCTCGGGGCCGAACCCTTCGGCGCGGGAGCGCGAGTAGAGGTCGACGATGTCCATGTCGCCGGCGGCGCGGTGGCCGTAGTGGACGCCGTCGTACCGGGCGAGGTTGCTGCTCGCCTCGGCCGTTGCGATGATGTAGTAGGCGGCGATGGCGTATTCGGTGTGGGGGAGCGAGATGTCGAGCACGTCCGCGCCGCGGCCGACACCTACCGCGGCCTCGGCGCCCACGTGCTCGACATCTCGCTCCCCCACACCGAATACGCCATCGCCGCCTACTACATCATCGCAACGGCCGAGGCGAGCAGCAACCTCG
>JAWODX010000122.1:0-2569 GCA_046483085.1 Planctomycetota bacterium | reverse complement strand
TTTCCAGAACGCAGGCAGCGAGGAGAAGTAGCGTTGTAGTGCTAAGCCCTCCTTCGCCTTCCAGAATACCACCCGCCTTGCTGCGAGGCCAGCATCTTCTTCGGGCCTTCGGAGGGGCGGCTGTCTCCTACAGCACCGTCGCCGCCCCGTGGTAGAGGGCGCCGGCCACCGCGCCGGTCATCAGGCAGGCGAGCGTCGCCGCCAGCAGCGCACGCGGGCCGACCGCCGCCAGGTCCTTCCGACGAGCCGGGACCAGCGCCGCCACCCCGCCCACGAAAATCGCCAGCGACGCCACGTGCGCGAACCCGCACAACGCATACGCCACCACCACCTTCGTCCGGGCGTACTCGAATGTCTCCGCCTCCAGCCACGCGGCGAGCTGCCGATAGGCCGGCACCTCGGTCGCGACGAGCCGCTGCCCCAGCAACTGAGCCGCCGGGGCCGCATCGGCCGGCGGCACACCGAGCACCACCGCGAACGGATAGAATACATACCCCAGCAGCGTCTGCAGCGGCGCCACCCCGCACCAGGCGAGCACCTGGTCGAGCACCCCGATCAGCCCCAGGAACGCGATCAGCAGCGCCACGATCCCCACCACCAGCTTCACCCCCGCCATCGCCCCGTTGATGATCGCTTCGATGGCGCCCGACTCCCGCTCGTACGCCGGCTCGACCGCCCGGCCGAGGGTCACCGGCTCGCCCTCCTCCGGCACGAGGATCTTCGACATCACGATCGCCGCCGGCGCCGACAGCAGCGACGCCGAGATCAGGTGCCCGGCGATCGTCTCGAACGTTTTGCTCAGGTAGAGCACGTACACGCCCAGCACCGTCGACGCGACCGTCGCCATCCCCGCCGTCAGGACCGTGCACAGCTCCGACCGCGTCATCTCGCCGAGGTACGGCCGGATCGTCGTCGCCGACTCGATCCCCACGAAGATGTTGCTCGCCGCGCACAGGCTCTCCGCACCGCTCACCCGCATCACCCGGGTGAAGAACCACGCGAACCCGCGGATGATCACCGGCATCACCCGGCAGTAGTAGAGCAGGTTCATCAGCGCGGCGAAGAAGATCACCAGCGGCAGCCCGCGGAACGCCAGAAAGTACCCGAGCGACGACAAGCCGTCCCGCGTCTCGCCCGGCTGCAGAGCCAGCCGCCCGAACACCAGATACGGCCCCTCGACCGTGGCGTCGAGCAGCTCGACGACCACCCCGTTCAGCCGGACAAAAAACCACCGCACCCCCGGCGTCCAGAAGACGACCAGCCCGACTGCGAGCTGGGCACCCACCCCAACCGCGATCAGCCGCCAGTTCATCCGGCGCCGGTTCGTCGAGAACACCCACGCCACCCCCATCAGCACGAACAGCCCGCCGAAACTGACCAGATTGTACCCGCTCATCGCTCCGGCACCTCCTCGCCGCGAATGCTAGCAGCGCGCCCGCGGCCTGTCAATCACTGCTCCCGCAGGCGCATAACTGACATCTTGATCGGGGGCCTGCGTTGTGAGATCGTCCTCGTCGTCGTGGTCGTCGTCGGGCGGGCGCCTGTCCTGCCCTGAATGAGTATCAACCCGCCGGCGCACACCGCTTGACCCCGCGCCCCGCCCGGCGTACACTCCACCCGGAACGCGACGAGGCCGAGGCCGATGGGCCGATACGACCACACCGAAATGGGCGGCGAAAACGAGGCGTTCGAGACCACCCCCTGGACCGATCTCCTCCGGGCCCGCACCCTCGACCCCGACCGCCGCCGGGCCGTCGTCAACCACCTCCTCAAACGCTACTGGAAGCCCGTCTACTCCTACCTCCGCCGCAAGGGCAAAAACAACGAAGAGGCGAAGGACCTCACCCAGGGGTTCTTCGAGGAGATCGTGCTCGGCCGCGACCTCATCCAGCAGGCCGACCGCCGGAAGGGCAAGTTCCGCACCCTGTTGCTCACCGCGCTCGACCGGTACGTCACCAGCGCCCACCGGGCGCGGACGGCCCAGAAGCGCCGCCCCTCGGAGGGGCTGGTGTCGCTCGACGGAATCGAGGGCCACCGCGTGCCGGAGCCCGCCGACAACGCCACCCCCGAGCAGGCGTTCCACTGCGCCTGGGCCTCGGCCCTGCTCGACGCCGTGCTCGACGAGCTGCGCGAGAGCTACGTGGGCACCGGCCGCGCCGCGTACTGGGAAGTGTTCCGCGCCCGCACCCTCGACCCGATCCTGCACGGGGCCGAGCTCGTCCCCCTGCCGGACCTCTGCGCCCGGCTCGAGATCCGCGACCCGGCCCGCGCCTCCAACATGCTGGTCACCGCCAAGCGGCGGTTCCGCTCCATCCTCCGCACCCACGTGGGCCGGTTCGTCGAGGACGAGGACGAGATCGACCGCGAGATCGACGAGCTGATCGAGATCCTCTCGCGGGCCGGTCATATCGCCAGGGAGGACCGCCGTGAGTGACCTCACGTCCGACCTGACGCCCCGCCAGCTCGCCGACCTGCTCGGCATGGCGAGGGAAGCGGCCGCGCCCGATTCGCCCGCCGATGCCCTCGAGGCCCTGCTCGGCGCGCCGATCTCGGCCGACCCCGCCTCGCC
>JAWODX010000180.1:0-15208 GCA_046483085.1 Planctomycetota bacterium | reverse complement strand
CTCACCCTCCCCTCTCCCTCGGGGAGGGAGAGGGGTTTGGGCAGAGACGGCCCCTCGGGGCTGACGGAGGAGCGACGTTGGTGCGAAGCACAACACGCAGGGAACCGGAAAGATGTGGGCAAAGATGGGCCTTTGAGGAGAGCACATGCTCGACGTGGACCTGATCCGCCAGCAGCCCGACCGGGTGCAGCAGGCGGCGAAGAACAAGGGCGAAGAGGTGGACGTGGCGGGGTTCCTCGCGTTGGACGAGGAACGCCGCGACCTGATCCGGCAGGCGGAGGAGCTGCGCCGGCGCCGCAACGCCAATTCCGACAGGGTCGCCGAGCTCAAGCGAGCCGGCGAGGACGCCGACGCCCTCATCGAGGAGACGCGCGAGATCTCCGAGGAGATCAAGCAGGTCGAAAAAGTCCTCTCCGGCGTGCAGGAGCGCTTCGACCAGGCGGCGCTCACCTTCCCCAACATCCCGCGCGACGACGTCCCGGTCGGCCGCGATGAGAGCGACAACGTCGAGATCAAGCACGAGGGCGACCGGGCGCAGTTCGACTTCGAGCCGAAGCCGCACTGGGACATCGTGAAGGACCTCGACATCATCGACTTCGACGCCGCCACGGGGATCGCCGGCCCGTTCTTCGCCCTGTACAAGGGCGCGGGGGCCCGGCTGGAACGGGCGCTCGTCCAGTTCATGCTCGACCTGCACACCCGCGAACACGGCTACACCGAAGTCTCCACCCCGTTCGTCGCCAACCGGGCCGCCACCACCGGCACCGGCCAGCTCCCCAAGCTCGAAGACGACATGTACCTCTGCGAGCGCGACGACCTGTTCCTCATCCCCACCGCCGAGGTCCCCGTGACCAACATCCACCGCGACCAGGTGCTCGACGCCGACGACCTGCCCATCCGATACACCGCCTACAGCCCCTGCTTCCGCCGCGAGGCCGGCAGCTACGGGCGCGACACCCGCGGCCTCATGCGCATCCACCAGTTCGACAAGGTCGAACTCGTCAACTTCGTCCGGCCCGACACCTCCTGGGACCGGCTCGAGACGCTGCTCGGCGAGGCCGAGGAAGTGCTCCGGCGGCTCGGCATCGAGTACCGAGTGCTCGAGCTGTGCACCGGCGAGCTCAGCTTCGCCGCCGCCAGGTGCTACGACATCGAGATCTGGGCGCCGGGCATCGAGCGGTGGCTCGAAATCTCCTCCTGCAGCAACTTCACCGACTTCCAGGCGCGGCGGGCCGGTATCCGCTTCAGGGAGAAAGGCGGCAAGCCCGAATTCGTGCACACCTTGAACGGGTCCGGCGTCGCACTCGCACGGCTCGTCCTCACCATCATCGAACAGTACCAGACGGCCGACGGATGCGTCCGCGTGCCGGACGCGCTCCGGCCGTACATCGGCGGACTCGAACGGATCGGCGGCGACGGGCGATGAACGCCGCCGCGAGGAGACCGCTCGCCCAGCGGTTCCGCCGCAGGACGACGAACGAAGAATGATCGACGCCAGCAAGATCGCGCTCAAGGGCATCAAGGTCGCCCTGATCCTCATCGTCCCGTTCCTGATCGCCGTGTACGCCTTCGGCCGGCCCAGGCCGGCCGGCCATTACTACACGTTCGCCTTCCAACGCGAGGCCACACCGGCGGAGCGGGACCGGACCGTCGAGCTGCTCCGCGCCCGGCTCGCGGACCTGGCCGAACCGGACTGGCAGGCCTGGGTCCGCCCCAACCGCGACGGGACCCTCGCCCTCGGCTACCGGAAGTCGGGCGACCCGGGCGACCTCGCCGCCCTCATCCTCCCACAGGGGCAATGCGAATTCCGGTTCATGCACCCCGACCAGCGCCAGGCGCCCGAGGCGCAGGAGAACGGACCGCCCGACGGGTACGAGGTGGTCGAGTACCTGGAGACGTGCTTCCGCTACGACGAGAAGACCGGGAAGCCGGTCGCGAAATTCGTCCCCTGCCTCGTCGAAAAGGAGCCGCTGCTCCGGCCGACCGGCTTCCGCAAGGTCTCCTTCTGGACCGAAGGGTTCATCCGCGAGAGCCACCTGCGCATCGAGTTCCTGCCCGAGGACGCGGAGCGCCTCGCCGAGGCGAAAGAGAAACGGCCCGACGCCTGCGTCGCCCTGATCGTCGACGGGCACGCCCGCGTGGGCTACCGCAGCCTCGGCCCGATCGAGAAGGGCGCGCTCGAGACGCAGGGCCTGCTCGACAACGAGCCGATCGAGAAGCTGGCCGTCGCCCTCGACCACGGCCCGCTCCCCATCCCCCTGCGGATCGCCGACTACACCCGGATCGGCGAGGAGTGAGGAGCCACCCGGCGGCGCACCACCCGGCCCATACGTCCTGTCGGTCCGATCCGTCCTATCATATGCCCCGGCCGGGGCCGGCTTTGCCGCCTCGCGTCCTTGACACGTCCGGCGCGCAGCGGCACAATGATGCCCGCTGTCAGGATTCGGTTAGCCGGCCCGGAGAAGGAGGAGCGCCGATGCGAACCGTCATGGTGGGATTGCTGGCCTGTGTGCTCGCCGCAACGACCGGTTGCCAGATGCTGGGACTCGAGAAGGCGGGTGGCGGAGATGTGCTCGAACTCGGCAACCTGGCCGAAAGCAAGAGCAAGACGAACGCCGTGCCCATGGCCGAGGGGCCGGTGGCGGTCGACGGCAAGCTCGCCGACCCCGCCTGGGCCGATGCCCTCGCCCTGGGCGACTTCGTCCGCGGGCCCGACCGGCCCGCGTTCAAGACCCGCGTCCTCGTCACCTACGACAAGGACAACCTGTACGTCGCCGTGGTGAACGAGGAACCGCACACCGGAGACCTGGTGGCCAACGCCACCCAGCGGGACGGCCAGGTGTGGAGCGACGACTGCGTCGAGGTCTACGTCGACGCCTGGAACTCGAAGGACGGCGACTACTACGGCTTCTTCGTGAACCCGAAGAACGTGGTCTATGACCGGCGCCCCGGCGGCGAGGAAGGATGGAGCGGCGAATGGAACTCGGGCACGTGCGTCATCGACGGCAAGGCCTGGGTCGCCGAGCTCGCCGTCCCCTTCAAGACCATGGGCATCCAGGCGAAGAAGGGGCACAAGCTCGGCCTCATGGTCGCCCGGAACCGCAAGCCGGCCGGCGGAGCCTACGTCACCCTCGTCCCCTGCAACGGCGAGGCGAAGGACACGACCAGGTACCCCGTGCTCGAACTGAAGTAGGAAACAGCGCACGGGGACACGGGAGCGCCGCGCGTCCGCGGCCCGGCGCCGCTTGCCGCCGGCGCCCGGCCTTGCCGAAGAAGCAAGTGAGCAGGATGTTTCCATGCCGCCGCGCTGTCACACGCCCCTGTCCCCTCTTGCCGGAGGATCGTCGCCATGTTCGCAATGTTCCGACTCCCGCTTACCGCCTGCCTGCTGGTGTGCACGATGACTGCGTCTGCCCTTGAAGTGCCGCTCGCCGTGACCAACCGGAGCAAGCTGCCGCGCGACGCTGAGCTGGCGGCGGGCGGCGTGCCCCTGCCGATCGGCGCGCTGAAGGACGCGTCGACGCTCCGCGTGGCCGACAGCACCGGGCAGCCCGCCCCGGCGCAGTTCACCGTGCTCAACCGCTGGCCGGCCGACGGAAGCATCCGCTGGGTGCTCGTCCAGTTCCCCGCCAAGATCGCCGGCGAGCAGACGCTCAAGTACACCCTCACCACCGGCCGCGCGAAGCCGCCGGCGCACCCGCACCGGGTCCGCATCGCCGAGCAAGACGGCAGCTACCAGGTCGACACGGGCGTGATGCGGCTGGCGGTCAAGAAGAAGAACTTCGCGCTCTTCGACCGGGTGGTGCTGCTCGACGGCGCCAAGGAAATCCCGGTCGCCGGGCCCGCCGCCTGCGGCGAGGGCTTCACGATCGAGACCGAGACCCGCGGCGCGTTCAGCACGGCGAACGACGCCGACTGCACGCTGCGCGTCGAGGACGCCGGCCCGCTCCGCGCGACGATCGTCGCCGAGGGAAAGCACAAGAACGACAAGGGCGAGGGGCTGTTCGACTACCAGGTCCGCATCTACGCGGTCGCCGGCAGCCGGGCCGTCCGCGTCCAGTACGTCTTCACCAACAGCGAGGGCGAATGGCCGCAGGAACGGATCGACGTGCGCAGGGCGTCCGTCACGCTCTCCCTCAAGCCGAAGGAGCTCGACTCCCGTTGGCTGGTCGACCTCAAGCGGCGCATCGAGGTGGGCGACGCCGACACGCCGGCCAGGCTCGACGCGAGCGAGACGCGATACTACGAGGGCCCGGCGGTCGCCGGGCTTGCTTTCAAGGACGGCGGCAGGGTCGAAGCGACCGTCCGGTGGTTCTGGCAGCTCCGCCCCAAGAGCCTCGAGGTCACGAAGAACAGCGCGGTGGTCGGCGTGATCGACGCGCCGAAGCCGAAAGAGGCCGTGCACATCTACCCCGGGATGAGCAAGACCCACGACCTGATGTTCCGGTTCGCCGGGCCGGGCGAATCGCTCGACGACGCGAACACCTGCCGCCACTTCCAGGACCCGCTGTTCGTCAAGTGCGAGCCGGGCTGGTACTGCCAGAAGACCCTCTCGCTCGGCCGGCTCGTCAGCGCCGACTACCAGGGCTACAAGCCCGAATTCAAACAGGTCCGAAAGGTGATCGACGACGGCTTCCGCAAGCAGGTCGAGGTCATCCGCCGCCTGCGAAAGCAAGTCATCGACCGCGAGCGCGGCATGGACAGCTACCACGTGATCCACTTCGGCGACGGCTTTCACCACCGCAAGCGCGGCGGGACACACCGCGGCATCGAGTGGGACAACTGCTACTACTCGTACACCCATCTGCTCGCGATGCAGTACTGCCGGACCGGCGACGACGTGATCCTCGACACCCTCCGCGAGGCCGCCACGTTCGAGGGCGACATCGCCGTCTGCTGGCACAAGAGCCACCTCGGCGCCCCCCGCGTCAATCCCGGCGCCTACCACATCGCCGGGTTCTCCGGCTGGCGACGGTTCACCAGCGGCACCTACAACTTCTACAAGCCGATCGGCATGCTCGAGCTCTTCTACCTGACCGGCGACCGGCGCCACCAGGAGGCCGGCCTGACCAACCTCCGATGGATGCTCACCCACGACGGCTACAACATGCTCCACAACCCCCGCTCGTGTGGGGCCGGCTCCCGGGCCGCCGTCCACGGCTACCTCGCCACCGGGAACCAGGACTACCTCTACCTCGCCCGCCGGATGGCGCGATATGCCATCGGCATGCAGGAGACGTACGGCCACTTCGCGCCCGTCCGCAACTCCATCTTCATGGCCCCGAACGCGCTCGAAGGGCTCTGCGTCTACCACGAGCTGACCGGCGACGAGCGGCTGGGCAAGATGCTGCCCGTGATGGTGAAGGCCGACTTCAAGCACTTCCGCCGGCCACAATCGCTCACCGTCGGGTTCATGAACTTCTACGTCGCGCACCTCGCCGGCGACGAGGAACACCTGGCGACGATCAGCAAGGGCATGGCCGGCCGGCGCGGGTTCGGCATCCAGCGCGGCAACCACGCCGTCAAGGACTTCGCCGCCGGCAAGCGGCCCGTCCCACGCATGATGTGGTACCTGACCGACCTCGCGAAAAAACCCGCGCCGTGGGCGGGCGAGATCGAACTCGACCCCTTCCCCGACGACACCGCCGACTGCCCCCGGATCGCCGCGCCGAAGCTCGACGGAAGCCTCGGCGACTGGGGCGAGGCGACCGCCGTCCCGCTCGTCGGGTTACCGAACCCCAGGCGGGAGCTCCACGCCGCCACCCGGGTCCGCGTCGGCCACGACCTCAAGAACCTGTACATCGGCATCGAGGCCGCCGAGCCGGTGATGGACGAACTGCAGACGACCGTGACCAAGCCCGACGGGCCGGTGTACCAGGACGACTGCGTCGAGATCTACGTCGGCCCCGTCCCGCGCCGCCACTGCCTCAAGCTCATCGTCAACGCCGCCGGCGTCGCGGCGACCCGCACGCGCGGCTTCGACAAGGGGAAGTACAACGAGCCCAAGCCGGCGGACATCCGGACCGCGGCCGGCAAGTCGAAGGACGGCTGGACCCTCGAGATCGCCGTCCCGCTCGACAAGCTCGGCCTTCAGGGCGAGCCGAAGGCCGGCACGAAACTCGGGTTCAACGTCATCCGCTTCCGCCGGCCCGAGCGATTCGAAATGTCCACCTGGATCGGCTCCATCAACGAAGCACACTCCACCGGCACGCTCGTCCTCCGGTAGGGCCTGCCCCGTGAACGACAACACGCCCGGTGGGGAGCCGCGGGTCCTCTTCCGGGCAGACGAGGTCGACGCCATCCGCGAGCGGGCCCGGCTGCCGCTCTTCCGCGAGTTCTGGGCGTCCGTGGTCGATGCGGACCTCGACGCCGACCGGCGGTTCGTCACCGGGGCCTCGACCGGCGAGGGCTTTGCCGCCTCGCTCTCCCGGCTCCGCCGGATCATCCGCCGCGAGGCCTTCGTCCACCTGATCACGGGCGACCCCGCCCGCGCCGCGCTCGCACTTGCCGCGATGCGCACGGCGCTCGACTGCCCCATGTGGGCCTCGGCCGTGGACGGCGCCGGCGGAGCGGTCGGCATCCAGGTCGGCCCGGACACGACCATCTCGATGGCGCTCGCCGTCGACTGGCTCGGCGGCGCGCTGCCCGGCGACCTGCGCGCGGAGGCGCTGCGGGCGATCGGCGACAAGGGCTGCGACGCCGCCGCCCGCGCGCTCCGGGCCATGCTCGACCGCGACTGCTCGACCGGCTGGCGCGGCGCCCCCGGCTGCGGCGACAACACCGAAGAGCTCGACATCTCGCGCTGGCCCGAGATCCTCGCGGGCACGAACCTCCAGGCCGTGCCGGCCGCCGCTCTCGCCGTCGGCGCCGCGCTCCTCCGGGACACCGACGACCGTTCCGACGGCTGGCTCGACCTCGCCGAGCGCGGCTATCGTTCGCTGGCGACCGCGTTCAGGCCCGACGGCAGCTATCCCGAGGGCATCGGCTACTGCGGCTACACCGTCCGCCTGCTCGCCCTGATCGTCGAGGCAGTCGAGCGGGCGCGAGCCGTCGACCTCTTCCCGCTCGTGAACTTCCCCGGCGCGGCCGAGTTCGGGCTCGCCATGCGGATGCCGCACCGCGGCCGACCGCACGCGTGCGTCAACTTCGGCGACAGCTCGAACTCGTTCGGCTCGGGCGTCGGGTTCTGGATCGCCCGGCGGTCCCGGAGCGGGCTCGCCCAGCACCTCGCACTCGAACACAGCGCTGGGCACAGCATCGCCTCCCTCATCTGGTACGACCCGACCGTCGAGCCGGAGCCCCCCGACGATGCAAAACACTTCGTCCGGCTCGACCTCGACTGGATCGTCGCCCGCACCGGCTACGAGGCCGACGACCTCGTGGTCGCGATGCGGAGCGGCGGGCCGTCGAACCACGAGCACGCCGACCGCAACTCGCTCATCCTGAAGGCGTACGGCGAGGTCCTCCTCGCCGACGTGCGCGGCGCGCCGTACCCGCGCCACGATCCCGCCTGGCCGCTGCGGGCCTCCCCCGCGCACAACACCGTGCTCGTCGGCGGGCGCGGGCACCAGTATCACGATGGCAGCGAGGGCACGAATGACTCGCTCGCCTCGGCCGAGATCGTCGAGTGCCGCGACGCCGGCGATCATCTCCTCTGGTCGAGCGATGCCACGCCCGCCTATGCGCTGGTCCACGCCGACGTCGAGGCGGTCACTCGCACGGTCGTGCTCTTCCGGTCGGTCCCGCTCCTCGTCGTGATCGACAAGCTGATGAAGAAGACCGAGCCGTCGGCGTTCGCGGCCCGGTGGCACATCGAGAACGAGGACGGGGAGGGCGGGGCTCGCGTCGACGGCGCCGCCTTTGTGATCGAGCGGCCCGGCGCGCGCTTCGTCGCCAGGTGCGCCGGGTCGGGCGGGGTCCGGGTGGACTCCGCCACGCTCCCCATCCCCGTCGAGGATCGGACCTACCCGTTCGTCGAGGTGGGATTGGCGCAACCGGTCCGCGACGGACTGCTCATCCTCGCCGGCTGCCCGGTCCGCGACGACGAGCCGTCCCCGGACATCCGCATCGACCGGGACGGGGACACGTGGCGCACCCACGCCGAGCACGCCGGCCGCTCCGCCGAGCTCACCATTCGCGGCACGGGCCGCCTCCTGGCCGTCCGCGTCGTCTGACGCCGACGGCGCGGGCACCTCTCCCAGGCATTCTATCGGTGTTCATCCGTGTTCATCCGTGGTTCGTTGCTGCTTTTCAGCGGATCGTGACGTGGTCGCCGTTCGCACGCATGATCTCGGCGAGCCGCGCGCGGAGCGCCGCACGCGTGTCGGCGCACACGGGGTCGTCGCCCCGGTTCACCGTCTCGGCGGGGTCGGCGTCGAGGTCGTAGAGTTCGTCGCGGTCGCCCCTGGTGTAGACGTACTTCCAGTGGCCCCGGACGAGCGCCCGCGACTCGTACCCGCGTCCGCTGTTCCCGTTGAACTCGATGAACAGCTCGTCGCGGACGCTCTCCGCGTCGCCTTCGAGCATGGGGACCAGCGAGACGCCGTCGCCGTCGGGCAGCGGATCGATGCCCAGCGCGTCGCTGATCGTCGGCCCGATGTCGACCGGGCTGGCGAGCCCGGCGACGCGCGCGACCGCCCGCCCGCCGGGCGGCTTGATCACCAGCGGGATGTGCGTCGCCTCCTCGTACATGCACATCTTCTGGAAGCAGGCGTGGCTGCCCATCATCTCGCCGTGGTCGAGTGCGAAGATCACGAGCGCGTCGTCCCAGATACCCCGCCGCTTCAGGGCGGCGATCACCCGGCCGATCGCCTCGTCGACGAGCCGGCAGAGCCCCAGGTAGACCGCCCACGGCTCGCGCCACTGCTCCCGGAGTCGCATGGCGCCGAACTGGCCGGGCAGGTGGTGGCAGAGCGTCGCCGGCTGGCCGTCGCACCACACGCCGCACGTCTCCGGCAGCTCGATATCCTTCGGCTCGAACATCGAGGCGTACGGCTCGGGCGCGACGAGCGGGACGTGCGGAGCCCAGAACAGGGTCTCGATGAACTGCGGCCGGCCGGGGTCGAGCCCGGCGATGATCCGCTCGGCCTCGCGCGCCCAGAAGAAGTCCTTGAAGTGCTCGGCCTCGTGCGGCCAGGCGCCGGTCCGCGAGGTCGTGTACGGGAACATGATCGGCCGGCCCTCGTCGAAGTCGCACGAGGGGGCCTTTGTCCACGACGTGTCCGGCGCGTCGAGCCCCTGCTCCGCGAGGTAGCGGCGGTGGTGCTCGTTCGCGACGTAGGTCATACCGGGCACGCGCTCTTGGATCGGCGGGATGGACCGGCAGTGGTCGACGCCGACGTGCGTCACCTGATAGCCCGCGCCGGCGAGCTGCTCGTAGAGGGTCGGCACGTCCTCGCGGAGCTGCGCGTAGGGCTTCTCGACCGGCGTCCAGCCGTTGACGATCACCCCGTTCCGGTGCGGATACCGGCCGGTGTACATCGCGGTCCGCGTCGGCACGCAGAGCGGGCAGGCGCAGTACGCCCGGTCGAACACGGTCGCCTCCTCGGCGAACGCGTCGAGGTTCGGCGTCGCGCCGTACGGGCTCCCGTAGGCGGCGATGGTATCGCGCCGCTGCTGATCGGCCATGAGGAGGACGACGTGCGTTGCCACGGTAGCTCCCTTTCTGCGCGTCATCGGAGGTTGTCGTCGGGCGGTTCGAACGCCCACTTCGGATTGGCGGCCATCACTTCGATTCGCGCGGGCAGTTCGCCGTTCAGCCAGTCGAGCGCCTCGACGGCCTTGTCGCGCTGCGGATGCCCCGACCGGGTCGCCTCGAGCAGGACGGCGCGCGCGATGTACGAGTAGCTGCCGCCGAACCGCGGGTAGGAGACGCTCTTCGGTTTCTTGCGTTTCGGCCCGGGCGCCTCGTAGGTCAGCTCGCTGACCTCCTTCCAGGTCCGACACCAGCGCGCCGTCTTGTCCGGCAGCCGCTCGCCGACGAACACGAAGTAGGCGGTCCCGGCATAGGGCGTGATCTCGTCGGGATGGGTGAACGAGCCGATGGTCCACTTCATCAGGTAGTCGCGGATCGCGTTCGCGTCGTAGCCGTGGTCGCAGACGTGGGCCATGCACCAGGCGAGGAAGTTGTGCTGCCAGCCGGGCATGCTGTAGTACTTGCCGCGGATCTTGGGATCCCAGCCGCGGGTGTAGGCGTGCGTCGCGCCCATGGTGTACGTCCCGATCGGTGTCGCCCGGTCGCTCTTCGTGAACGCGTTGTAGCGTTGCAGGTTGCTCCGCAGCTTCGCCTCGAAGTAGGTCTTCGCCTTCGAGCCGTCGGGCGAGAGCGCGGCGGGGTGGAGCAGGTTGCGGAGCGTCCAGGCCTCGCCGCGCGTCTGGTTCGGGATGAGCAGGCCGGCGGCCTGGTCGCGATACTGATAGTGGATGCGGATCATGTTGTAGTTCGCCCAGAACCACATCTCTTCCAGGTAGTAGTAGTCGCCGGTGACGAGGTACGGGACATAGGCGAGCGACGGCTGGTGGGCGCCGTCGACGTGGAAATGCGAGCCCGGCTTCATCACCCAGGGCGTGTCGGTCGTGTCGCGCGGCTTGATCCGCTCGCGGGTGCCGCGCCGGTTGAGCGAGTAGGTCGGATGGTCGTCGAGGGTGGGCGGGAAGTCGGTCTTCGCCTCGCGGAAGTGGACGGGGCAGCTCCCGCTCAGGTCGCCGAGCCCGAGCACGACCTCGAGCGCCCGCGGATCCTGGCTGACCAGGTAGCGTGCGGTCCAACGGGGCAGCGGGCCGATGTCCGCCCGGCCGCCGGTCGTGGGGAAGTAGGGCAGGATGAACCCGTTCTGCAGGATCTCCGTCCGCGCCTTCTTCCACCGGCCGGCCAGCTTTGCCAGAGCCGCCTCGGGCACGGTGAGCGACGTGTCGTAGCGCGGCAGCAGGCCGGTCCGATTCAGGTACGCGACGTCGTAGCGGACGTGGACGTCGTCGAGCGGCCGGCCGATCCAGAACCGCTTCACCCACCGCGCCCACTTCGGATGGCCGATGTACTTCTTCTCGCGCTTGTAGCCGTCCCACCGGCCGGCCTCTTTGCGAGCGTAGAGTTGCTTGCCGTCGCGCACGACCGTCACGTCGTACGGGATGTTGCCCGGCGACTTCCAGTGGCAGTTCTCGACGACGACGGCGACCCGCGTGGACTTTGTCGATTCATAATGCCGCACGTGGAACCGGACCTCGAGGTCGGGGTCGGGTTGTCCGTCCTTGTCGACCGGCACGGTCTTGAGCAGGAACTCGGTGGCGAGCCGCGGGACCTCCTCGTCGTAGAGGCCGGGCAGCCCGTACAGCCACACACCGGAACCGTCGGATGCGCCCCCGCGCTCGATGGTCTTCCGGAGCGAGGCCGTCCGCGTCGGCCCGTCGTGGATCTCGAACCGCACGGTCAGGTCCAGGTCCTTTGGCAGGTGTTCGGTCGCCCGGATCGGTTTCGCCGGTCCGGGGATCATGGGCGGGGCCGGGGCGGCGACGAGGCCGAGCCGCGTCTTGTTCTTCGCGGGCAGCTCGGGGAGTGCGACGGTCAGGATCGCGTGCTTGACCGAGCCGTCCGGCCAGCGGCGCTTGATGTCTACCGGTGTGTCATGCCCCCGCGCCTGCGGGATCGTTCGACGGGGCACGTCGCCCTTCGCGAAGACCATCCCGAACGTGACCGGTCCCGCCGGGCGCTCGGCGGCCGAACGGTTCTCGATGGTCACCGACGTGATCGGCTCGTCGGGTTCGTCCGCGGCGAGTGCCGCGGGCGCCGCGGCCAGAGCGAGAAGCAACCCCGTCGCCACAATTCGCAGTCCCATCACCGTTCCGACCTCCTCTCAACGCGCGCTCTCCTCACCCTTCGGGAATGCTAGCCCCCGAGAGGCAGGGTGTCAACCGCGGCTAGCCGCCCGCCGCACGATTTGAAAAAGTTCTTCGGTCGGGGAGAGAATCCACTACAATGAATTTGAAGGTATACGCCAGGCGTGGCCCGCAAGTTGTGTGCGCGTCCGGCCTGGCAGGCCGGTTTGGTAGAGAGGAGAAGCCATGGACGGGCGCAGGAAGGACAGCAAAGGAGTCCGAGGTTTCGCAGGAATCGCAGTCGTCGCGGTTGCAGCACTGGCGATCATGTGGGCTGGCTGGCCCAGGGCGCAGGCCGAGCCCGACGACGGGGCCGAGGCCGTTGTGCAGGTTGGCACATACCAACCGCGAACGGTCTTTCAGAACTCCCCGGCCGGGAAGGAACTGATGGAGGAGGTCCAGGCCATACGGCCCGCTATGGCGAAGGCGCAGCAGGCGGGAGACCAGCAGAAGCTGCAGCAGCTCCAGACGCAGTTTCAGAAGAAGCAGAAGGAGACGGTCGAAAAGTTCGAGCGTGACATCGAGAAGGTACTCCCTGGCGTCGCCAAAGCCGCGGGTG
Organism: Planctomycetota bacterium; assembly: GCA_046483085.1. Taxonomy (GTDB): domain Bacteria; phylum Planctomycetota; class PUPC01; order PUPC01; family PUPC01; genus JAWODX01. Next base: position 2,778 of record JAWODX010000180.1, on the reverse strand, counting down.
TCAAGGTGATCGCACTCGAAGTGGTCTACGCGGCGGAAGGCGTAGAGACCGAGGATGTCACCGCGCAGGTTACAAAGGCGCTCGGTGGCCAGCCGGAAGACGCCGAGTAACCCGCGAGGGTGCGCCGCACATCAAACAGTGCAGCCATCTGCCGGCCCCGTCCTGGGCCCCGTCCTGGTGACGGGGCCGGCTTTTTGTCCTCTCCCGACAGCCCCGCCCCGTTCGCGGCGTCAACCTTGTCCGCCCGCGGCGTGGTGTGCGTTGACACCGATAATTGCTGGCGGTACCTTATCGCTTGTCGCGGGAACCGGCCCGGGGAGGAGGGAATCCGATGGACAGACCCACACAGCGGGCGTTCGGCGGCATTGTCGTGCTGGCCCTCGTAATCGCGCTCGCGGCCGCTCATCCGGCCGGGGCAGACGGGACGATGGTCGGGCCGAAGACCGTGGGGACCGTCCCGTACGACCGCTCGCCTCAGGAGGAGGCGCAGGAGGCGATCATCATCTTCAGGGCGGCGACCGACGAGACACCGGCGACCGAGGACCTCATCCTCAAGGTCTCGGTCAAGGGCGACGTCGATCAGTTCGCCTGGGTCATCCCGTTCCCCCGCCAGCCGGACATCTCCAAGGAGGACGCGGTCCTCTTCCGGGAGCTCTACCAGTACGTCGAGGCCCGGCGGCGCCAGCTCCGCCGTCCGGCGAAGACGAAAAGCGCGACGGGCGCAGCACAGACGGACGAGGCCGAGCCGGCGCCCGCGGTCGACGTCCTCTCGCGCCGCGCGGTCGGGGCCTACGGCACGGCTGTCGTGAAGGAGACGAAGCCCGGCGCCCTGAACCAATGGCTGGAGGCGGAAGGCTACCAGTCACTCGGCGAGGAGGCCGAGGACGTGATCGGATTCTACCGCCGGAACGGGTTCGTCTTCGCCTGCATCAAGGTTCGCGACGCGGAGCTGGACAAAGGGACCGCCATCGACCTGCACCCGCTGCGGTTCCGATTCGAGACCGGCCGCCAGGAGGGCATCTTCTTCCCCATGAAGATGACCGGGCTCCAGGCCGAGCCGTTCGACGTGAACCTCTACGTCTTCTACCGCTACTGGATCGACGACAAGTTGAGCGAGCGCGGCTACGAGCACCGCGGATTCGACCGCCGATACCGCGACTGGGACAGCCCGGCCTGTACCGCCAACGCCGGCAAGGCCTGGTCGAACCCCGAAGACGATCCGTTCCTCCGCGACCTGGCCCACCTGATCCCGAACGTCAGCCGGCTGTTCCAGTCGCTCTATCCCGGCGACCGGTTCTATCTGACCAGCATCGAGGCCGGCCGGCTGCGGCCCGGGCGCGTGCGCGACTGGCCCGAGGACCTGTGGCTGTACCCATACTACGTGCGGCGGGCGACGGGCCCGACCGACCGGTGGCGATGGCCCATACTCGCCGGGCTCTTCTTCGTGGTCCCGCTCAGCCTGGCGGCCGTGGTTCTCCTCTTCATCCGCCGGCGAAAACAGGCAGGCGAATCGGCCCGGTCCCCGTCGACAGCGGACTGAATCCGCAGCCGCCACGGGGCGCGCCGCCCGCGGCAGTTCATTCCACGCCGACCAGCCCGGTCAGGTCCCGGAAGTCCGGGTCATCGCGGAGCGGGGCAAAGTGGCCGTCGCGGCGGGATGCCGCCCGGGCCTTGCGAGCGTAGGCGCGCTCCAGCGTCACGGCCCGACGCAGCGCGGACAGCGCGTCTTCGGCCCGCCCGGCCCGGGCCAGCGCCGCGGCCTTGCAGTACCACGCGAACCCGTCGGTCTCGTCCAGCTTGATCGCCTCGTTGGCCGCGGCGAGTGCGGGCAGGTCCCGCCCCATCTCCAGGTTCAGGCTGGCCAGAGCCTGCCAGGCACGAGCGCGGCCCGGGCCGAGCCGCGTCGCCCGGTCCAGCGCCGCCAGCGCCTCGCCGTACTTGCCCAGCCCCGCCAGGGCGATCCCCTTGCGGGACCAGGCCTCGGCCGACCGGGGCTCGAGCCGGATCAGCTCGCCCGCGGCCTCGACCGTCTCCGCGTCGCGACCCAGGCCGGCGAGCGCCCGCATCTTCCCGCGCCAGGCGCCGGCATGGTCCGGATCCAGCCGGGCGGCGCGGCCGAACGCACGCAGCGCCGCCCGCTGCCGGCCCAAATCGAGCAGCACGACCCCCTGGCCATACCACGCGTCGACCGAGTCCGGCGCCTGCTCGGCGGCCAGCCGATACGCGCGGAGCGCCGGCTCGAGGTCGCCGGTCTCGGCCAGGGCCGCGGCCAGGTCGCGCGCGGCCTCGGCGCCGGCGCCGTGCGCCTGCGCCCGCTCCAGCGCATCGATCGCTTCCTCGAGTTCGCCGCGTTCGCGGAGGATCCGCCCTTTCAGGAGCCAGGCCTCGGCCCGGGCCGGGTCCGCGTCCAGCGCCCGGTCGAGTTCCGCCAGCGCCTCGTCGGCCCGGCCCTCAGCGGCCAGCTCGTTCGCACGCTCGTACGCCCTCCGCGCCGCCGACCGACGGACCATCCCGGGTACGTACAGCGCCCCGAGCACGATCAGCACAGCGACGGCCCCCGGCACAAATACCTTCCACCCGGAGAAGCTGACTCGCATGGCCTGTGAGCACTTTCTCTCTCTTCCTCCACGGCTTTTGTGAAAACGGTGAAGGCCTCCTTGGCGTTTACAAACCCTATCTTCAGTTTATCCCGGGAAAGCGTCAAGTCAGTCTCTTTGCCCGCCGCGTCGCTTAGTTCCTTTATATTACTATCCAGTATCGCTCTAACACCCAATAAAG
>JAWODX010000175.1:0-7502 GCA_046483085.1 Planctomycetota bacterium | reverse complement strand
ATCGAAGGTGACGGCGATCACCGGCAGCGGCAGGGCGACGACGCCGTCGGCCGGCGGATTGGTCGCCACGACGACCGGCGCGGAGACCGGGTTGAACACGTCGATCTGCTCGGACTGGCTGACGAGGACTCGCCCGTCGGCGGTGGTGGCGACGACGTCGCCGCGGCTCCCCCCGCTCGCCAGCTCGACGCGGCGGAGGGTGGCCACGTCGGCCATCGTGAGCCGGCCGCCGTTGTGCGAGACGAACAGGAGCCCCTCCAGGTCGGTGCCGGCCCGGCCGAAGGCGATCGAATCGACGTCGGCCGACTCGAACGCCAGCATGACCTCGGCCCGTGCCAGGCCGGTGAACCGGACGACCTGGGCCCGGTCGGGCCACGTCGCCGCCCACAGCGTCCCGTCGGGCGCGAACGCCAGGCTCCCGACGCGCAGGTCGAGGTCGCGGCTGTAGTGGCTGAACGTTTCGTCGGCGGGGTCGAAGATCTCGACGCCGCGGCCGGAGGCGACGTAGAGCCGGCCGGTGCCCGGCTCGACGGCGAGCGCGAGCGTCAGCCCGTCGCCGAACTCGTTGAGGACGGCGCCGGTGTCCGGGTCGAGTTCGAGGAGCGGCCCGCCGCCGGTCACGGCCCACAGGCCGCCCGCCTCGTCGAAGGCCAGGTTGAAGACGGGATGGGGCAACTGGGCCAGGCGGGTGGCCGGCCCGGCCTCGCCGCCCTCGGCGTCGAAGCGATAGAGCGTGCTCCGCGCCGGGCCGCCGCTCGCCAGGATCGTGCCGTCGGGCGCCTCGGCGACGGCCATCGGCCCGATGTCGGCGTGGCTGCCCGGGATGCCGGTGGCGAACGAGCGGGCGTTGAACGGCCGCAACACCTGGTCGAACTCCGACGGGTTGCTGGCCGGCTCGGCGGCGGGGATGCCCTCTTCGGCTGTCTCGAAGAGCGGATTGGTGGACGGTTCCGGGCTGGGCTGGGGGGCGATGCCGAAGTTCGGGGGCGTCGTGGCGTCGACGGTCGGCGGCGCGCCCAGGTTCACGGCCGAGCCGTCGTCGGTGGCGGTGACGCCGAACGGCGGCTGCTCCTGATTGCCGGCGACGTCGGTGGCGAGAGCGAGGAACTCGTAGGTGCGGCCGGGCTCGCCCTCGAACACCGCCGAGCCGGCCGCGCCCGGGACCTGCCGCTGCCAGATCGCGAACTCGCCGCCGTCGGTCGCCGCGTAGACGGTCACATGCCCGACGCCGGAGCCGGCCTCGTCGTCCGACGCGTCCCACGCGACCCGGAAGTTGTCGGAGCCGGGGGAGACCGCCGCGACGGTGAGCTCGCTGGCGGGGGCGACGCCGTCGACGACGTGGGTCAGCGTGGGCGTGTCCTCGGGGGGCGCGGTGTTGAAGATCACGCGGGCGCTCGCGTCGATCTCGGCGCCGGTCGGCGTGTCGTCGGCGGCCTCGACGGTGTAGCCGACGAACCCGGCGCCGTTGCCCTGGGCGTCGTTCGGCGGCAGCAGGCCCTGGGCGGGGTCCTGGAGCAACTCGCCGGTGGTCGGGTCGATCGCCTGGAACAGCCAGGTGGCCTGGCCGGCGGCGACGTCGACGCCGGCGCTGACGCGGAGGACGAAGCCCTTGGTCTCGCTGAAGTCAATCTGGGTCTGGAAGACGGCTCGGCCGTCGGGCACGCCGATGTCGATATCGCCGATGCGCATGTCGCCCAGGCGGAAGGTGCGGGCGGCGAGGTCGTCGTCGAGCTCGGTGACGATGCGGATCTCGGCGGGCCGGGTCGTCGCGCCGGCGGCGTTCTGGAAGTGGATGGTGTAGGGGAGCGGCTGGCCGGTCGGCACGAAGCCGCCGGTGTCGACGGTGAGCGGGCCGGTGATCGAGGCGAGCCCGCGATGGCCGGCCTCGGACTCGAAGTAGCCGGAGAAGTCGAGCGGGGCGGGCTCGTCCTCGCCCGCCGCCGGGATGCCGGGGATCTGGAAGTCGGGCGGCAGGCCGGCACCCCGGTCCTCGAACGGGATCCACGGCACGTAGACGCGGAACGCCTCGTAGTGGGTGGGGCGCGAGAGCCCGAGGTCGAACTCGTGGAAGGTCGGCAGCTCGGGCACGGGGTTCCCGTGCTTGTCGATGTAGTCCACGTCGGCGAGCTGATCGGGGTCGTGGCCGTACCACTCGCGCACCTTTTCGAAGAAGCCGACGAGGCTGCCGCCGGTGATCACCTCGCTCCCCGCGGGCCCGGCGACGATGCCGCTCGCCAGCGTGGCCATGAGCGAGACGATCGGCGGGTGCTCGCGGATGGGCGGGACGTCGTCGGCCGGCAGCAGCAGCTCGGCCTCCTCGAGCCCGGCGAGGTAGAGCTGCTGCCAGGTCGTCTCGTCGGCGGCCAGCGTCACGAGCGCCGGCGACGCGTCGGGGTCGGCGAGGATCGCCTCGCGGAGCCGGTCGGCTTCGTCGGTGTTGTGGTCGATGAACTCGGCCCGGTTCATCGCGGTGGCGCTGGCGACGAGGTGGAACTGGAACGGGATGATCGGGTAGAAGAGCTCGGGCGGGATGGCGCCGAGGGTCTTGTAGAGCGCGCCGAGCCCGGGGTGGAAGAGGTCGAGTGCGTCGGGCCCGGCGGCGAGTGCGTCGGTCTCGGCGAGGTCGGGCCGGGCGGCGTAGATCTTGGCGACGAGCTCCTCCCAGGCGCGGTCGTGCATCTCCTCCAGGCCCGGATAGGTCATCACGCCGAAGGTGAAGCCGGTGAAGTCGTCGGCGTACTGGTTGACCATGTAGCCGGGTGCGAGGACGTGGCCGTTGGTGTTGACGGCGGAGTTGAGCGCCGGCCAGGGCAGGCCGGTCGTGTCCCCGGCCTGTGGGCCGCCGCGCACGTTCGAGAAGAAGTGGAGGTACGGCAGGTCGTAGAGCATGAAGTGGCGGCCCATCTCGGGGACGCCGACCTGGAAGAAGGTGTAGGGGGTGTCGAGGTTGCTGAGGCTCTGGAGGGCGACGCTGTAGATGCCGGTGTCGCCGGCGAGGATGATGCGCGGCCCGCCGACGCCGATCGTCACGTCGGGCTCGATCGCCCGCTCGACCTGGAATCGATAGGGGACGACGGCCTGGTCGCCGCCGGGGTTGATGACCTTCAGGTCGTACAGTCCGTGCGGCGCCCCGGTCAGGTCGAAGGTCGCGATGATGTCGGTCGCGTCGAGCACGCGGTAGTCCTCGGGCTCGTATTCGGCGAGCCCGGGCCGCACCAGCTTGACGATGGCGTCCTCGTGGAAGCTCGCGCCCTCGATGCGGGTGGTGACGTACCGGCTGTCGCCGCCGAAGTCGGTGTGGACGCCGGTGATCATCAGCGGCAGGAGCTCGGCCAGCAGGGTGACGGGGGTGTCGGCGGCGGGCTCGGCGTGGCCGTGGATGAGGATGTAGTACGTGCCGGGCTCGGTGCCGGGGATGAGCGCGGTCTGGCTGGCGGCCAGGCCGCCCTCGTAGGCGGCGTCGTACGCGGCGGGAGTCGGCGCCGTGTCATACCGCAGGAAGAGCTCGTTGGCGGCCTCGTCGGTCTCGGCCGTGAGCGAGACGCGGAGCGTCTGGTCCTGCGGCACGGTCACCTGGAACAGGCGCTGCTGGCCGGTGCTGAGCGTGGTCTCGTGGGGCACGCCGAGGAAGATCTCGTCGACGGTCACGCCCAGCGTGTCGGCCGAGGCGGTCGTGTTGTTGGCCTCCGCCACGTCCTCGTAGACCTGGTTGAAGATGTCGGTCCGGACGAGGACGCGGTAGTCGCCGGGGGTGGCCGGCGGGAGCAGTGCGTCGAGGGTGAGGGTGTACGAGTCGCCGGGGTCGAGCGGCCCCTCGAATTCCAGCCGCCCGATCAGCGGGTCGTGCACGTCCCAAGTCTGGTCGGCGGAGAGGTAGACCGAGTCGGACCAGGCGCCCTCGGCCGGCTGCGGGTCGTCGCCCCGGTCGCTCGTGTTCTCGGTCGTCCACTGGATGCGGACCGGCTCGCCGGACCGGGCGGTGTCGGGGATGGCGACGACGGTGACCTGGAGGTCGGTCGGCGGCGGCAGCTCGATGTTGACCGGGACGTCGCCCGCGCGGTCGTTGTTCCGCTCGTCGGCCTCGAACACGTCGCCGACGGCGGTCCGGCGGACGGGGTCGGTGACGACGAACACGTAGTACGGGCCGAGCAGATCGGGCGGGACGGGCACCGACACGTCGACGGTGTACGTCTCGTCGTGCCCGAGCCCGTCCTCGTGATCGACGAAGCCCGCGTACCGGTCGGCGTCCAGGTCGAGGAACTCGTCGCGCGAGAAGTAGATCAGGTCCTGCCAGGTGCTCTGGGTCGCGGGGGTGGCGCCGCCGCGGTTGGCGACGGTGTAGCGCAGGGGCAGCGTCTGGCCGCGGACGGCCGTGGCCGGGACGTCGACGTCGGTGACCTGGAGGTCGGGCGGCGGGGCCAGGGTCACGGGCAGCGGGCGGCCGTCGATGTTGTTGCCCTCGTCGTAGAACTCGGGCACGTCGCCCTGGGCCATGATGCGCACGGACTGGGCGACCCAGTCCTGCAGGCCGAGCTGGCCCTGCGGCTCGAACTTGACCCCGTTCAGGCCGAACCCGATGTCGCTCGTCCATCTGTCGGTGGTTTTCGCGTTGGAATCGGTGAAGACCAGGACGTGGAACGCGCCCTCGATGCCGTCGGGCAGCCGGACGTCGACCGTCGCGTCGTACCCGTGGCCGACGTCAAGCGCGCCGACGCGGGTGAACTGGCCGAGGTAGAGGTCGCGGCTGTCGAGCGAGGCGTCGCGGGACAGGAACACGCGGTCGCGCCAGACCGACTGGCGGGTCCGCCGCGTGCCTTGGTTGGTGACGCGGAAGCTGACGGGGATGGTCTCGCCGGACTGCGCGCCGCCGGGCACGTCGATGTCGCCGGGCTGGAGGTCGGGCTCGTTGTAGGTCACCTCGATCGGCAGTTGCGCCAGGTTGTTGTGCGGGTCCTCACAGCCCCAGCGGCGGAAGTGGTTGAGCCAGCCGGCGTTGCTGCCCGTGTCGGCCGGCCACCAGTCGGTCAGCAGGCGCCGGGCCAGGTGGGGGAAGAGCATCGGGTCGTAGTCGTTGTGGGCGTCGAGGTGGACGTAGAAGTAGTAGTCGCCGCCGATGCCCTGGGGCAGCGTGACCTCGAGCTCGGCGTCGCGGGTGGCGCCGGGCGCCAGCGGCGGCTCGTTGGCGTGGACCACCTGGCCCAGGTAGGTCGACCGGTTCCAGGTGAACGTCGGGTCCGTCGAGATCCAGACGAAGTCCTTCCAGTACTCGGTCCCGGCCCACAGCGGCTCGCCGCCCACGTTCTCGACCGTGTAGCGAAGCACGGCCCTCTCGCCGGAGAAGAGCTCGGGCAGCGGGTCGAACCCGGTGACCATGAGGTCGGCCGGCGCCGGCACGACGTCCGTGCCCGCCGCCGCCTGGTTGTTGTCCTCGAAGATCTCGGTCACCGCGCCGTCCGGCCGCCCGTAGTCCGTCACGACCACGACGTGCGTCCCGGCGGCCGACGGCGAGAGCGTCACGGTCAGCGACCCGTCGTACGTCGCGTCCCGGGCGAGCGGCGCGTCGTGCGTCACGTCGCCGAGCACGAGCGCGCGGGCATCGGGCGCGAACGGGTCCGCCCCGTCACACAGGTACACGCGATCGACCCACCGCTGGGGCAGGGCGGGCCCGGTGCCCTGGTTCTCGACCCGCCAGTCGACGGTGAACGTCTCGCCGCCGACGCCCGTCGGATCCGGCGCCACCTGCGTGACGACGAGGTCGGGCGGCTCGCCGAGGATCTGGATGGCCCGGGCCTTGTAGTTGTTGTTGTCGATCTCGTGCGGGTCGTCCGGGTTGATGTTCGCCGCCAGCGTGTCTTCGAGCACCTGCCCGTACGGGTCGCTCCACGGGGTGACGTAGTACGTCCCCGGTGCCAGCGTCGCGGGGAGCGGCACGGTGAGGAGCACGTCGTACCCGGCGTCCCGGGGCAGCGAGCCGGTGTGCTCGATGCTGGCGAGCAGGATGTCGCCGCTCCCGGGGTGCGGCCGGTCCTTGTCGGCGGTCAGCCAGAGGGTGTCGGTCCACTGATCGGTGTTCGTCTCGCCGGAGCCGAAATTCGTGACGGTGAACCGGACGTCGATCTCCTCGCCGGCGAGCGCCTGGTCGGGCGCGACGATCTCATCGCCGACGACGTCCGGATGATCGACCACCAGGTCGGCCAGCGGCAGCGGATTGACGTAGACCGTCTTCCACTTGACGTTGTTGTCCTCGTTCGGCCACTCGTCCATCTCCTCGTCGGCGTCGAGCGCCACGAGCACGTACACATCGCCCCGATAGCGCTGCGGGACGAGGACCGAGCCCTGGGGCGAGAGGTACTTCCAGCCGGGCTCCAGCGCCGCCTGGTTGCCGAACTCGCCGATCAGCACGTCCTCCAGCCCGATCGTCTCGTCGAGCGAGAGATAGACGCGATCGGTCCAGTTCGGCCTCGTGGTCGCGACGGATCCGGCGTTGACGACCTCGAACTCGACGGTCAGCATGGCCCCCGCGTCGACGGTGTCCGGGGCGATGATCTCGCCGACCTCGAGGTCGGGCCGCGGCTTGATGCTGACCGCGATCGTCTCGTCGTCCACCTGCGTGTTGTTGTCGGCGGCCGGGCCGTGCTCGTAGAGGGCCCCGTCGTGGTTCGTCGTGACCACCACCTCGTACAGATCGTTGATGTGCGCGGGGATCCGGAGGTGCTCCATCCGGGTGTACCACTTCCCGGCGGCCAGCGGCCCGACGTAGGTGAACGTGCCCAGCTCGACCTGCGGCGCGTCGGGGTCGCCGGCCTCCCGGAGGAACACCTTGTCCGTCCACGCCCCGCCGGCCTCGCCGAGCCCGGTGTTCTCGACCGTCCACCGCACGTCGATGCCGCTGCCCTCTTCGGCGACCGTCGGCGCGACGATGTCGGTCACCTCGAGGTCGGGTGACGGCGACAGGGTGACCGCGATCGCGCCGGAGATCGTCTCGTTGTTGTCGGTGTGGATGAACTCGAACACCCCGCCGGTGGTGACGACCACGTAGTGCGGCCCCTCCAGCCCGTCGGGCAGGGTGACCGCGCCGGTCCGCTCGTACTCCCCGCCCACCGCGAGCGCACCGTAGTGGTCGAACCGCCCGAGCGTGGCGATCCGGTCGGTCCCGGCGGCGTCCGTGGCAAGCTCGACCGTGTCGGTCCACCGGCCGAGGTTCGTCGCGCCGATCCCCTGGTTGGCGACCGTCCAGGTGACGTCGATCGACTCGCCGCTCCCGGCCGTCGCCGGGACGACGATCGGCTCGCGCACGACGAGGTCCGCGTAGGGGACCGGCATGGCATCGAGCAGCTCGTCCGATTCGTCGGCGTTGTTCGCCTCCAGCTCGTTCTCGAACACCACGCCATCGGCGTCGGCCACCACGAACACGTGGTAGCGGCCCTGGAAGCCGACCGGGAGCAGGAACGTCTCGGCTCGGCTGTAGCCGTGGGCGGGATCGAGCCCGCCGGTGTGCTCGA
>JAWODX010000172.1:0-9090 GCA_046483085.1 Planctomycetota bacterium | reverse complement strand
GAACGCTCGAAAGGTCGCCCGGCTGGAGGCGGTGCTTGCCGCCCAGCGGGACCTCGTCGAGCGCTATGCCGGCGTCGTCCTCCCCGCCGACCAGGTCGACCCGTTCGTCGAGAAGGCCGGCGAGCTGCTCGGGGGGACGCCCGGCCTGATCCGGGGCGTCGAGATCGAGCGGGCCCGGATCGAGCGCGGCGGCCAGGTCTACGAGGTCGTCGTCACGTCCACCCTCGACGAGCTGCGCGCTGCGCTCGGCGAGGGGCCGGATCCGCGCGACCCGCTGACGCAGGCGATCCGCTGGCCGGGCGCGAGCGGCGGCCTGCCCGACGAATAGGACTCACAGGTTCGCGATGTCCACCGGCTCGATGTCGTCGGCCGGCTCGAACCCGAACACGCGGGAGTAGAAGTAGAGTTCCGCCTCCATCGTCCGCTTGATGTTCGCCGCAATTCGGAACCCGTGCTGCTCGCCCTCGAACGGCAGGTAGGCCACGGGGACGCCCTTCTCCTTCAGCGCCTCGAACATCGTCTCGGCCTGGTTGGGAGGGACGATCTCGTCTTCCAGCCCCTGGAACAGGATGAGCGGGCAGTCGAGTTTTTCGACGTGGTGGATGGGCGACCGCTCCTCGTAGAGGTCGCGGCCCTCGGGATAGGGGGCGATGAGGCCGTCGAGATAGCGCGACTCGAACTTGTGGGTCTCCGCCGCCAGCGCCGCCGCGTCGCTCACCCCGAAGTAGCTGGCGCCCGCCTTGAACGTGTCGCGAAACGCCAGCGCGCAGAGCGTGGTGTAGCCGCCGGCGCTCCCCCCGCGAATGGCCAGCCGGTCGGGGTCCACGCTGCCGCGGACGGCGAGGAACCGCGCGGCGTGCACGCAGTCTTCCACGTCCACGACGCCCCACCGGCCTTTCAGCCGGTCGCGGTAGGCGCGGCCGTAGCCTGTGCTGCCGCCGTAGTTGACGTCGACGACGGCGAAGCCGCGGCTGGTCCAGAACTGGAGCCCGAGGCTGAGGTCGCTGCTGCAGGCGGATGTCGGGCCGCCGTGGATCTTGACGAGGAGCGGCGGGCGCTCGCCGGCCGGGGCGGCGAAGTCCGCGTTCGTCGGCGCGTAGAACAGGGCGTGCGCCGTCTGGCCGCCCGTCGTCGGGAACTCGATCGGTTCCGGCTCCGACAGGTAGCCGTCGTCGACGGTCCGGTCCGTCGACGCTCGAACGACGTCGGCGCGACCGGAGTCGAGGTCGAGCAGGACGATGCCCGAGGGGGCGGTCGGCGAGCCGCCGAGGAAGAGGGCGCGGCCGCCTCGCGCGGTGACGTAGCTGACGTCGGTGTACGGGACGTCCACGCGCCGCAGCTCCCCGGTCTTCGTGTCCAGCGCCGCGAGGTGCCACTCGCCGTCCCGGGTGTACGAGCAGAGCAGCCGGCCCGGCCCGCCGAACGCGTACAGCGGCCGGCGGAACACCCATTGGGGCGCGGCGAACTCCGCCTCCATCTCGCAGAGCGGCTCGACCCGGCCCTCGACCTCGCGGTACAGATTCCACCAGTTCGACCGGTCCGAGACGAAGTGGAGCACGCCGTCGGGAGACCAGGCCGGGTCGAGCACCGACTCGTCGGGCCCGCCGGCGACGCGCCGCGGCTCGCCGACCGAGCCGTCGGGCCGGACCTCCGCCACGCAGAGCTCCGTCCCGTCCCACGGCATCCGGGGGTGATCCCACGCCAGCCACGCCAGCGCGGACCCGTCGGGGCTGAGCCGCGGCGCCGAGAAGAAATCGTGGCCGGCGACGAGGACCTCCGGGTCGCCCTCCCCGTCGAGGGGCACCGCGCAGAGGGTGTTGATCGCTTCGCGGTCCGACGGGGTGTGATCCTCGCGGACACAGATCAGGCGGCCGCGCCGGGGATCGACGACGGCGTCGGCATAGCGGAAGGCGGCGTCGGGTGTGATCGGTTCGGGCTCGCCGCCCGCGGCCTGGCGATACAGGCGCTGGTCCTCGAAATTCGAGAAGAACACCGTCCCGTTCCGGGAGAGGTACGAGCCGCCCCCGTACTCGTGGACCCGGGTGCGCGCGTTGAAGCCGGGCGGCGTGACGTCGCTCGTCCGACCGTCCGCGGTCCTGCGAACGACGACGTAGCGCCCGCCCTCCGACGGCCGCATCTCGATCCAGTAGATGTCGTCACCGTCGAACGAAGGCTCCATGAGGCGGACGGTCCCCGCCACCACCATGTCGGCGGTGATCGGCGATCTCCACGAGCCATACGGCGCCGTCTGGACATCGGGCATGGTGCGTTTCCTCCTCTCGCTCGTCCGGCGGAGCGGGTTGCCGCCGCCGGCTATCCTCCACTTGCTCTCGGTCCGCCGTCAGCCCCGAAACGTCTTGCTCGCCCGCTTCAGGAACTCACGCTCGCGTTTCGTCAGACTGTTCAGGCCCTCGCGGCCCACCTTGGCGAGCAGCTCGTCCACCTTCTCCCGGACCTCGCGTTCCTCCTCGCGCCGCCGGGCGACCCGGTCCGACGCCTGCCTCTCCCGAAATCCCTGGACGGCGCGCTCCAACTGCGGGAAAAGCCATCCGAACGCAAATCCACCCAGGTGGGCCAGGTGGGCGGTCTTCGAATGGCCGCCGCTGGCCACCAGGAAGAACACCTCGATTGCGACCAGCACCAGCACCAGCGTCCGCGCCCGGACCGGAAACAGCCCCCACACCAGGAGGGTGCGGTGGGGGAAGAGCCGCCCGTACATGGCCATGACCGCGAACACCGCACCCGAGGCGCCCAATACCCGAATGTGCCACATCGGCGGCATGCACATGCACAGGCCCGCCGCAAGCACCCCGCCGAAATAGAGCTTCAGAAACCGCGTCCGGCCCAGGGCGCGCTCGACGTCGCCCCCGAAGATCCACAGGAACAACATGTTGAAGAAGAGATGGAACGGCAGGACGCCCAGCTCGTGCAGGAAGGCGTAGGTGACGAACTGCCACACGTGCAGCCGCCCGATGGCCAGCGCCGGCGTCAGCGCGAACAGGTACTGAAACAGCCTCGATATCGACGGCGCGGCGATGTGAAGCAGGAGCTGCGCCCCGAACACGGCGACGTTCGCGATCAGCAGCGCCCGGACCGTCGGCGTCAACCGGCCGCCGAACCGAATCCGCCTCTGATAGCCGCCGTAATAGCTCATGATGCCTCGGCCGCTTCACCTCCCCGCGTCCTTATCTTATCTGTGTTTCGATGACGATGCAATGCGGGGCCCCTCCGAGGCATTTGCGATGTCCCGTGTGATGAAGCTGCCGTGACTGTAGCCGGCCTCCATGAGGCCGGAGAACAGCCGAGGCCATGGACATGGACCTCGGCTACAGTTTGTGATCTGATGAGGGGACATCGCAAATGCCTCCCTCCTTGAAAGAAGGTTTCCCCCGCAGCCCCTCCAAGAACTTCTGTGCAAACGCAGTCTCCCAACCGTACGCGTTCAGCCTTGGCGACACCCCGGGACAGTCGCCAACCGAGCGAGCGGAGCAAGCAGACGTGTCGCGGGCATCTTGCCCGCGGTTTCGCGGCCATCCCGGCCGCGGCCGGGAAGTATCCAGAGTGCGAGGGCGAGACGCCCTCGGGACACGCGGGCAGCCCGAGAGGGTTCCTCCCCGTTGCCTCTGCGTCGATTAATGATCGCGTAACCCAATCGGGCGGGGTTGTCATGGGTCAGCCGGCGGGGAACATCATCGCCTCGGCGAACTCCATCTGAAAGTCCGGCCGGCCCGCCAGCTCGATGTACGCGGTACTCCGGGCGATCCTCTCGACCGACTCGCGGCAGCTCCGGCCGGCGAGCACCATCTGCACCCCCGTGCCCGCCGCGTTGCCGATGAACTCGACCTTCTCCTCCGACACCCCCGGCAGCAGGCCCAGCCGGATCACGCTCCGCGGCCGGGCGAAGTTGCCGAACGCGCCCGCCAGGAGCACCCGCTCGATCTCCTCGGCCGAGATCCCGTACTCGCGGACGATGATCCGCGTGCCCGCACTGATCGCGCCCTTGCCGAGCTGGACCTCCCGGATGTCGCGCTGGGTCAGGCAGACCGGGCGCCCGGTCGCCGAGTCCTCCGCGCCGGCGAGGACGAACGCCGGCTGCCCGTCGAGCTCGATGACGCGCCGTTTCAGCGGGTCGGGCGTCCCGGCCGGCAGCTCGTCGGGCGGGAGGAGCCGCCCCGTGTTTTCGAGCATCCCGGCCTCGAGCAGGCCGGCGATGGCGTCGAGCACCCCGGACCCGCAGATGCCGCGCGGCCGCGTGTCCTCGATCACGCCGACTCGCACGTCGTGGTCGATCGTGACTTTCTCGATGGCGCCGGGCGCCGCGCGCATCCCCTGTCGGAGCCGGGCGCCCTCGAATGCCGGGCCGGCCGCGGTCGAGCACGCGACGAGTCGGTCCGCGCCCCCCAGCACGATCTCCCCGTTCGTCCCGATGTCCAGGGCGAGCTGGACGCCGTCGTAGTCGTTCATCGCCGCCGCCAGGATGACCCCGACGGTGTCGCCGCCCACGTATCCCGCGATGTTCGGCATCGTGTAGGCCCGGCCCCCGGGGCGGATCCGCAGCCCCAGCTCGGCGGCCGGCGCCGTGCGGCTCTCCACGACGACCGCCTCGTACGGGGCGTGCCCCAGCGGCGTCGGGTCGACACCGAGCAGGATGTGGTTCATCGTCGTGTTCCCGCCGAACGCCACCTCGTACACCGACTCGACCGACGCCCCGGCCTCCTCGCACATCTCCCCGACCATCTCGTTGACGGCGTCCATCAGCAGCGACCGGAGCTTCTCGAGCCCCCTGTCCGTCCCCGCGTGACCGATCCGCGCGATCACGTCGTCGCCCAGCGGGATCTGCGGGTTCGGGCGCGAGGCGACGGCCAGCCGGCGCCCGGTCGTCAGGTCCAGCAGGGCGCCCACGACCGTCGTCGTGCCCAGGTCGAACGCCGCGCCGTAAAGCAGGCCGGCGCGGTCATCGGGCGCCAGCCGGACACAGGGCTCCAGTTCGCAGGCGGCGCCGACCCCGTGGGCGAGGATCTTCTGGCCGATGAACCGCGACTCGGCAGGCACCTCGACGGTCAGGTCCGACCGGACCTCGGCCTGGCAGGCGAGGCGGACGCCGGCGGACAGCTCCTCGTCCGACAGGACCTGCCGCTCGGCCCCGCTCGGCTCGGGCGCGTTCTCCTCGACGACCACCCGGCACTGGCCGCAGGTCCCCTTCCCGCCGCACGGCGTCTCGATGATGATGTTCGCCCGGCTGGCCGCCTCCAGGATCGTGGTTCCGGGGAGAACGTGGACGTGGGTCCCTTCCGGGCGGAAGTGGACGATCAATTCGCGTTCGCGCATAAGGTATCTCGTCTCCGCGCCGGCAAATCCGTAGTCGGCGCGCGGAATTCTAGCAGGCCCGCCGGGCCCTGTCAAACGCTCGCGGGGTCAATCTATGCTTCAGACAGGATTCGACGGGGGATGCGGGCTCTCGGCGGGGCCGGCGGGGCATTTTCGGTTTTCATGAATTCATGAATTCATGAAAACCGAAAATACCACCCGTTCGCAGCCGTCAGAGCGCCAAAGGCGGAGGCCCCTTGGGCAAGCAGGGCCCTCGGTTGAAGTGGTGCAATCGGGGACAGCCAACCAGCGGGAGGGGCCCGTCCTCCGCCGTGTCCTGACGTCGGCCCCTTGCCCGATCCGGACGGGCTGAACAGCAGGCCGTCAATCGGCCGGCGGCGGGCGCCGGCTCAGGTCGAGCGGGGTGACCGCCGCCGGCGAGAAGGCGCGCAGCCGGAACGCGAACCGGAATTCCTCTGCCTCGAGCCGGTACCGGGGCAGGGTCTCGGGGCCGCAGCTTCCGCTCCCCAGGCCGTGGTGCCGGTGGTCGAGGTGCAGGGTGACCTCGTCCCGCCGCACGAGCTCGCACGTGTGCCGCGCGCGCTCGAGGTCCTCGGTGCGGTAGGGGAGGGCGCTGAAGTCGAGCGCGGGCATGCCGCAGGCGAACAGGCCGGCGGCGCCGCCGGCCAGCGCCACCCATCGGACGTCCGTCCGGTTGCCCTGCTCCTGGGGGAACACGTACGGGGTGCAGAGCTCGTCGACGGGCCGCCGGTACCGGCCGACCCGCTGGGCCTGCTTGCTGTCCACGTAGCACTCGCCGGGGCCGAGCCCGTACCACTCGACCTGGTCGAGCTCGCCGGGCAGCGCGAGCTCGAAACCGACGCGGGGCAGGGTCGCCCAGTCGCCCTCGGGCACGACGTGCGCCTCGACGACCACGTCGCCGCAGCCGCAGATCGAGTAAACCACGTCGCAGAGGAATCCCTTGTCCAGGACCGGCGGCGCGATCCGGGACCGTACGCGGACGGCGACCGAACGGTCGCCCGGCTCGCACGTGACCGAGTCGGTGCGATGCTGAAGTTGGTTCAATCCGTCGGCGAGCCAGCGCTCCTTCACCGGCCGGTCGTTGTCGATCGGCGCCCGCCAGAACGTCAGCAGGGGACCGCGCCGCAGGAGCTCGCGGCCCGCATGCTGCCACGAGACGAGCCGCCCGCGAACGCGATCGAAGACGAGCCGGAAATCTTCGCCGGACACCGTGATTCTGCGGCGCGCCTCCTCACAGGTCAGCGGGGGCATCGAGGCGACGGGGATCGGCGCCGGCTCGGGCGCCCCGACGGGCAGCTCGAACTGCGCCCACGCCACCTCGTGCCCGCGCTCCGCCCACGCAGCGTCTTCGGCGAGCGCGAACGAGAGCGTCAGGCGGCAGTCGGCGCCGGGCGGCGGGTCGGCGGGCAGGGAGTACGGCACGGTCACGAGGCTCGTCTCGCCGGCGGCGTTCGGCAGCGGGTCGAGCTCGCCCGACTGAACCACGTCGCCGTCGACGGCGACCGTCCACGACGGCTGCAGGTGGTCGAGCGAGCGGAAATCGTATCGGTTCGTCACCCGCAGCTCGCCGGTCGACAGGTCCTCCGGCTCGACGTGGACCGGCTCGATCAGCTTCTTGTACTCGAGCAGGCCGGGTGAAGGCGTCCGGTCGGGGAAGACCAGGCCGTTGATGAGGAAGTTCGCGTCGTTGGGCTCGTCGCCGAAGTCGCCGCCGTAGGCGAAGTACTCGCGGCCGTCGACGGTCCGCTGCCGGATCCCCTGGTCGATCCAGTCCCATACGAACCCGCCCTGCAGCCGGTCGTACTGCCAGAACGCGTCCCAGTATTCCTTCAGCCCGCCGGGCCCGTTGCCCATGGCGTGGGCGTATTCGCAGAGGACGAGCGGCCGGCTTTCGTACTCCTCGAGCGTGTACTCGTGCCCGCGGATGGTGACCGGCCCCTCTCCTTTGCCGACCTGGACCACCTGGTCGACCGGGGTGTACATGAAGCTGATGAAGTCGGTGACCTTGAGCTCGTAGTCCCGGTCGTAGTGGATCGGTCGCGTCGGGTCGGTCGCACGGATCCATGCCGCCATCGCCTCGTGGTTGCGGCCGAACCCCGACTCGTTCCCCAGCGACCAGGCGATGACGCTCGGGTGGTTCCGGTCGCGCCGGACCATCCGTCGGGCGCGGTCGAGATACGCCTCCTCCCAGGCGGGATCGTCGCTGAGCCGGTCCGGCGCCCCGACCTTCCCCATGCCGTGGCACTCGATGTCCGCCTCGTCCATCACGTACAGGCCGTACTCGTCGCACAGGTCGTAGAAGCGCGGGTCGTCGGGGTAGTGCGACGTACGGACGGCGTTCAGGTTGTGCCGCTTCATCAGGAGCACGTCCTGGAGCATCGCCTCGGGCGGGACGGCCCGGCCGCGGTCGGGGTGGTGCTCGTGGCGGTTCGTCCCCTTGAGCTTGACCGCGACGCCGTTCACCAGGAGCCGGCCGTCGGCGATCTCGATCGACCGGAACCCGACCTTCTGCGGGACGACCTCGACGAGGCGCCCATCGGGGTCCTTGAGGGTGAGCAGCAGGGTGCGGAGGTTCGGCGTCTCGGCCGTCCACTTCGGCGGATCGTTGACGGGCATTTCGATCCGGGCGGTCCCGCCGGCGATCGGGGCAGACGCCGTGACCTCGTGGTCGCCGAGCAGCCGGGCGTCGAGCGTGCCGCCGTCCCTGCCGTTCACCTTGGCGTCGACCGCGAGCGTTGCGTCCCGGGAGTCGGCGTCGAGCTCGGTCCGCACGGCCAGATCGTAGATGTGCGCGGGCTCGACGGCCGTCAGATAGACATCCCGGAAGATCCCGCTCAGCCACCACATGTCCTGGTCCTCGAGGTAGCTGCCGTCGGACCAGCGATAGACGCGGACGGCGACGACGTTCTCGCCGGGCCGGATGTGCGGGGAGACGTCGAACTCGGCCGGCAGTCGGCTGCCCTGGCTGTAGCCGATCCGCCGGCCGTTCAGCCAGACGAAGAAGGCGGAGTCGACCCCGTCGAAACGGAGGTAGACGCGGCGGCCGGCCCAGGCGTCCGGGACGGTGAACGTCCGGCGGTACGAGCCCGTCGGGTTCTCGGTCGGCACGCGCGGCGGGTCGACCGGGAACGGGTAGGCCGAGTTCGTGTAGTGGGGGTAGTCGTGGCCCTCGAGCTGCCAGTTGGAGGGGACGGGGATGTCGGGCCAGCCGGCCGGGTCGAAGTCCGGCTCGAAGAACTGCTCGGGCGCCTCCTCCGCCGTCGGGGACAGGTGGAACGTCCACGTCCCGCTCAGCAGTTTCACGAACGGGCTTTTCTCGCGATCGAACGTGCGGGCGGCTTCGGCGTCGGGATAGGGGAAGAAGTGGGCCCGCGGCTCGACGCGGTTCTCGCCCACGACCTGTTCGGTCTCCCAGTATCGTCGTTCGGCTTCCTGGCTCATCGCGGCCTCCGATTCCGAGTCGGCGCGTGATGGTACCGGACGGCTCGTGTCTCGACAAGGGGAGGCATTTGCCATGTCCAGTGTGATCAAGCTGGCGTGACTGTAGCCGGCCTCCATGAGGCCGGAGAAGGGCCGAGGTCATGGACCTCGGCTACAATTACTCGATCGGGCGTTGCTCGTCCCACGACGCTTGAACGACCTCGAGCGCGGGGGCGCCGACGCGGATCTGCGAGTGGCAGGTCATGCATCTATGAGCATACGCTGGTGGCGCCTGACGAGGTGTCCCTGGAGGAGGCCGAC
>JAWODX010000597.1:0-13434 GCA_046483085.1 Planctomycetota bacterium | reverse complement strand
TTTGATTCTTAGCACATCATAATAGTGTTCGACTAATATTAATATTGAGGAACCTCTTCAGAGGTGGCTTCGGGGTGCCCCCAGCTTCATAAGTCCGCCATGATTGGGGGATCCGCTCCGGGATCGGGGGCAGGGACGTCAGCCCGGCGTCGCGCAGCGCCCGCGCCGTCCGGCCGGCCGCCCGCACGAGCTCGGCGCGGTCCAGGCCCCGCTCCGCCGCCAGCACGACGTACGCGACCGACTCGCCCGCCGGGGGCATCGGGTAGAACTCGTCGCTGGCGGGGAACCGGGCACGGGCGCCGTCGAGGCGCCGAGCCCGTTCCCCGCGCCCGGGCACGAGCGGATCGAGCACGATGCCCTCCCCGGCCGCGCCGTTGTACGCGCGGATCACCGCCACCCGGGCCCGCCCGGCGGTCGTCACGCTGAGCTTGATCCGGGACCGGGCGCCGAGCTCCACCGGGAGGACCGACTGCGACTTGAGGATGCAGGCGGGGTCGGCGACGACGAGCGAGACCGTGAGGGGGCGGCCCTCTGCGGCGACCGGGGGCGCTCCCCCGCCGCGCCCTCCTTCGGCCCGGGCCGGCCCCGCCGGAGCGGCGCGGTCCTTGCTCCCGAACAGGCGCTCGCCCACGCTCCCCAGCCGGTCTTGTGCGTACCAGGCGGCCAGCCCGGCGCCGGCGAGGAAGAGGAGCGTCCCGATGAGTGCGGCCCGGTTGAACGGCCTGCGCGGGCGCCGCCGGAAGCCCGCGGCCTCGAGCATCTGTGTGGCCGACGGCGGGGGCGCTTCGAACGGCGGCCGGCCGTGCACGCTCTCGTAGGCGTCGGCCATCCGGGTGTAGGCCAGCGGCCGGTCGCCGCGGACGAATCGCTCGAGCTCCTCGGCCGCCTCGCCCGGCGACCGGTAGCGCCGCCCGGGGTCGCGGTCCATCATCTTCTGGACGACGGCGGAGAGCATGAGGGGGACGGACCGATCGACGTCGTGGGGGGCGGGGGCGTCTTCGTTGACGTGCCGGGCCATGATGGCGGCGGGCGAGTCGCCGTCGAACGGCGGCCCGCCGGTGAGCATGTGGAACAGGGTGGCGCCGAGCGAGTAGATGTCGCTGCGGGCGTCGAGGTCGGTGCGGCCCTCGGCCTGCTCGGGCGAGACGTAGTGGGGCGTCCCGAGCGGCAGGCCGGCGGTGGTGAGGCCCGCCGTCTCCCGGACGCTCCGGGCGAGCCCGAGGTCGGCCAGCTTGACCACCCCTTTCCGGCTGATCAGGATGTTCGCCGGCTTGATGTCGCGGTGAACGATGCCCGCCTCGGTCCAGGCGTGGTCGAGGGCCCGGGCGACGTCGATGGCGATCCGGGCGGCGCGACGCGGTTCGATCGGGCCGTCGCGGCGAACGACGTCGTCCACCGACTCCCCGTCGACGTATTCCATCACGAAGTAGTAGAGGTCGGCCTCGCCCGGGCGCTCCTGCCGGCCCACGTCGATGGCGGCGACGATGTTGGGGTGGTTGAGCCGGGCGGTGGCGAGGGCCTCGCGGCGGAACCGCTCGACGAGCTTCTCGGCGCGCGACAGGGCCGGGGGGAGCACCTTGAGTGCGACGACCCGGTCGAGCGAGACCTGCTGCGCCTTCCACACGGTCCCCATGCCGCCCTCGCCCAGGCTGTCGAGGATCCGGTATCCGTCGATGGCCGGGGCGTCGGCCAGTCGGCTCTCGCGGAGCGCCCGGTCCGCCGCCTCGGCGTCGATCACTCCCTCGCGGACCACCACGTCGGCGAGCGAGTCGCCCGTGTCGGCCACGGTCTTCAGGCAGTCCCGGACCGTCTGCTCGTCGGAGAGGTCGAGTCGGACGAGCGCCCGGGCGAAGGAATCGTCGCGTTCGGTCGGCATAAGCCACGCCCGGGCCGGGCGAGCGGTCACTCGTCCAGCTTGATCTTCACGTCGCGGAAGGAGGCGCCGGAGCGGAACGACGCGAGGCCGACGCGGCCGGCCGTGTACGTGCTGTCGCTGGCGGCGAAGACTTCGCGCCCGCCGAAAACCACGCGGATCCGGTTCCCCCGCACCTCGACACGGACCTGGGCCCACTCGGCCCCGGTCAGGTTGATGCTCGCGTCTTTCAGCGTGTGCGGCTTGCCCTGCTCGGTCTTGCCCAGCTCGATCTGGCCGCCGGCGCCCGACGTCCCCTGCCCGGCCTTCAGCGCGACGTAGTAGCCGGGGCCGCCGGCCGCCGCGCCCGACGCGTCGGACCAGCGGAACAACAGGCGGGCCCAGCCGCCCGCCCGGCCGGTGCGCACCTGGGCGGCGAACGCGTAGTCGCTCCAGTTCATGTCCCCGGTCGTCATCACGCACGTGGTCTTCGGCGTGGCCCGAGCGACGCCGTCCGGCGAGACCTCCCACTCCCCGCCGTCGGGCGACTGCCGCCGCCAGTCATCCGCGCCGGCGCCGGCCAGCAGCGGCTGATACCGGGCCATCCGCCACCGGACCGCCTCGCGCTTCTCGGCTTGGAGACGCCGGACGAAATCCTGCTCCAGCCGCCCGCGGTCCAGCTTGCACGTGACGACCGCCGAGGTCAGCCGGGCCGTGCGGTTGAACTCGTCAAGCACGAGGTACCCGGGCTCGTCGTCCTTCCGGCCGGGGAGCTTGACCCGGTGCATGCGCCCGTCGCGGCTCCCCGCGCCGGCGATGGTGCGCCGGCGGTCGATGTCGAGCGTGAGCTCCAGGTCGCCCACGATGCGGAAGCTCTTCACGCGCTCGGTGTCGACCTCGCCGCCCTTGCGCAGGCTGAGCACGGCGCCGTCGCCCTCACGCCGCCACTCGAAGTGGATGCCGGACCGGGGCGACGCGGTCGGCGTCGGCATGGCGGCGCGGATCGCCGCCTTTCGCGCGTCCTTGATCCGGACGGTGATCTTGTGGGCGCCGCGGAGCGACACCTTGAAGTAGAGCAGGCCGGACTCGGCGGTCATCTCGCCGTAGCGCGGCCGGATCGACCAGCGCCCGTATGAGCTCTTCTTCCACACGGTCAGCCAGTCCTGCTTCTGCGCCCGGTCGGAGAAGTCGTAGCGGAGCTCCACCTGCCCGCCGTCGACGGGCGCCGGATCGACGGCGAAGAGGGTATCGACGTGGATCTGTTCCTGTTCCGCCCGGACGAGCCGCGCCCCGATCTCATCGCGGTGAGCGGCGTAGAAGCGGGTGTTCGCGTAGTTGTCGACGAGCTCCCAGAGCGTGTGAGCGATCTGTTCGTGGCCGGCGTCCGAGCCCGCCTGCTCGGTCGCCCGGGCGAACAGGTTCTCCGCCTCGATCTCGCGCCGGCTCCTCTGGAGCAAGGCGAGCTGCTCCTCATAGCGCTCGATCCGGGCGGCGTCCGCCTTCTCCTTCCGGGCCTTCTCGAGCATTCGCGCCGCGCCGGCGAAATCGCCGCGGGCGAGGAACAGAGCGGCCAGGTCGATCGCCGCCACCTTCCCGTCGGCCTGCTGAATCAGAGACTCGATCCGCGCGGCCGGGAGCCAGCCGAGCGAGATGCGCCGGCGCCCCCCGCCCGGCACCTGCAGATGGAGCCGCTGCTGGCGGGGGTCGAACCGCCTGATCTCCATGATCCGATTGCCGATCGTGATCTTCGTGCCGGGCTTCAGCGCCCGGGCGCCGGCGACGGCGTGCCCCCAGGCGCGCTGTGCGGCGTCGAGGATCGGCCGGTTCGCGGCGAGCCGATCCCGGGCCTCGGCATCCGTGGTGAGCCGCATCTGGTGGTTCAGCTCGCGCTGGGCGTTGACGAAGTCCCCCCTGCGGACATGGGCGCGCACCTTCGTGAACGCGGCCCGATAGGCCTCGATCACCTGGCGCTCTCGGTCGGACTCGGCGGCCATCTGCGCCTTCTCGATCCGGGTGAGCAGCGCGTTCGCCTTGGTCCTGATGCCCGAGACCCCGAAACCCTTGGCCCGTTCTGCGCGCGAACGCGCCGTGTCGAACTTCTTGCTCTCAATCAGGTTCTCCACCTCGCGGGTCAGCGACCGGAACCGGTCCCACGCGTCCTCGCCGATCTCGCTCTTCGCCTGCTCGATGCGGCGGATGGTCTGTTCGGTGCGGAGCTCCTGGGGGAACTGCTGTTCATAGACACGGACGGCGTCGCCGAAGAGCCCGGCCTCCTTGCAGCGCTCGGCGCGGGCGGCGCACGTCCGGAACGCCTCCCGGATCGCCGCGTTCAGCTCGTTCCGGGCCTCGTCGTGCAGGCGTTGGGCCTTTTGCTGGAGCTTGGTTCCGCGGGCCGCTTCGAGGGCGTCGGCGAAGCGGTCGACCTTGGCGACGTGTTCGCCGGGATGCTCGCGGGCGAACGTCCGGGCGTCGTCCAGCGCCTGGTTCGCCTGCTGCTCGCGGCCGGGGTCTGCCTCGGCCGGCTCGACAGTGTGCCCGCCGGTCTTCCCCGATGAGCCGCCGGCGGTCGACGTGTCGACCGGGCCGCCCTGGTGAGAGAGCTCCCAGGCCGCGTACGCGACGAGCCCGGCGACGAACAGGAACACGAGGGCCTTGAGCCACCGGACGCGCCGCTGGCGCCGGAGCTCGTGCGCGAACCGCTCGATCTCCTCGGGGACGCGGTCGGCCGCGGGCTCTTCCTCCCGCCCCTCCGGGGGCTCGATTCGTGCGTACTTCGGCGGCTTGCCGTCGAGGACCAGCTCGACGTCCCGGACCAACTGCTCCGGGGTGTACCGGTCGTCGGGGTGCTTGGCGAGCATCTTGAGGACGATGGCGTTGCAGGCGGGCGAGAGGTCGGGCCGTCGGTTGATCGGTTCGACGGGCTCCTCGTTGATGTGCTTGAGCATGGTGAGGAGCGAGGTCTCGCCCTTGAACGGGACGGTGGCGGTGAGCATGTGATAGAAGGTGACGCCGAGCGAGTAGACGTCGCTGCGCACGTCGAGCGATTGGCTGGCCTTCGCCTGCTCGGGCGACATGTAGTTCGGCGTGCCCAGGGTCACGCCGGTCTGTGTGACGGAGTGGTCGTCGATCTCGCGGGCGAGCCCGAAGTCGGTCAGCTTGGCCGCCCCGGTCTCGGTGACGATGATGTTGCCCGGCTTGATGTCGCGGTGGACCATGCCGGCGCGCCCGGCCGCCTCCAGCGCCCGCGCCATCTGGAGGATGATGCGGAGGGCTTTCGACTCGGCGATGGAGCCGTCGATGGAGAGCGTCGTCTCCACCGACTCGCCCTCCACGAATTCCATGGCGAAATAGTAGTATCCGCCGGAGAAGCCGACGTCGACGGCGGGGACGATGTACTTGGATTCGATCTGCGACGCGGCCCGGGCCTCGCGCAGGAATCGCTCGACGAAGTCCTCGCGCTCCGCCATTCGCCGGGGCAGCACCTTGAGGGCGACCAGCTCGCCCGTGTCCTCCTTCTCCGCCCGGTAGACCGAGCCCATGCCGCCCTGGCCGATCTTGGCGAGCAGCCGGTACCCCTTGATCCTCCCCGTCCGGTCCCCGCCGCCCTGCGCCTCCTCGTCGACCTCCTTCACCTGACCGGGGCGCATCCACCCTTCTTCCACCACGATGTCGCGGAGCTGGCGCGCCTCCTCGCCGTCCTCGGCGGTGGCCCGCTGAATGTTCAGCGCCTCGTCCGCGTCGGGGCGCCGAAGGTACCCCTTGGCGACCGCCATCTCGATGAAAAGACTATCCGATGGACCGCTCACGCTCACGCCTTTCGCAGAAGACCGACTCCTCACCTCAATTATACGCCAGCCCCTGTGCAAACGCAACGCCGCCAGACGTGGCGGGCCGGCTGTCTGCATAGGGTCGGACGGATCATCGCCCAGTTTGCCCACAAGTTCCGGGGCATAACGTCGCGGGCCGGGAATTCCTCTCTCCGGCAGGGAGAGGGCGATGGAGGCGGTCGCGCGGCGGCGCGCGGGAAGGGAAGAGCGTGCCCGCGGGCGCCGACGCCCGCCGGGCCTCTCACACGCGCCGCACGGGCCCGTCGGTCAGCTTGGCGATGGCGAGCCGGGCCTTGCGGACGACGTCGATCCCGTAGGGGCAGTCGACCCGGGCGGCCGCGGCCAACAGCGCCTCCGGATCGTGCCCGGCGCCGGCGAACCCGGCCCGGGCCGCGTCGCTGTACGAGAACCAGTGCGAGAGGCGGTCCCGCAGCGCGTAGTCGGCGGGATCGTGCGGCCGGTAGTCGAGCATCTGTCGGTCGCACTCGCCCTCCAGCCGGAAGGTGTCGGTCAGCTCGGGCGGGCAGTCGCCACAGCGGCGGCAGACGTACGTGCCGAGCTCCGGGGCGTCGCGGAGAATCGCCTCGCGCTCGGCGGCGTCGGCCGGCCCCTTGCGGACGGCGCGGGCGACCTCGACGACGTGCTCGACGGCGTTCGTGCCGCACACGGCGACGTCCGCCTCGGCCAGCACAAAACGGATCGCGCTCTCGACGGACCGATGAAGGAACCCGTCGGCCAGCGGCTTCATCGCCGTCACGGCGATCCCTCGCTCCCGCGCCTCGGGCAGGATGCGATCGGGGATCACGGGGAAGTTCAGGTTGTCGAGGTAGTTGCACCAGACGAGGATCAGGTCGAGCGGGATCCGGTCGAACGCGTCGAGGTAAACGTCGAGCGTGTGGGAGCTGAGGCCGAGCCCGTCAATCAGGCCTTCGTCCTTGGCCGCGAGGAGCCCCACGAGTGCGCCGTCGCGGGCGGTGATCCGATCGAGCTTCTCGTGGTCGGGGCCGTGGAAGAAGTAGAACTCGAGGTGGTCGGTGTGGAGAGTCTCCAGCGACGTTTCGAGGTCGCGGCGCGCGTCGTCGGCGGTGGCGGCGCTCGTCTTCGAGGCCAGGACCACCCGGTCGCGCCGGCCGTCGAGCGCCCGGCCGAGCTTGTCCTCCGAGGCACCGTCGCCGTAGCCGCGCGCGGTCTCGATGTACGTCCCGCCCTCGGCGAGGAAGGCATCGACGACTCGCCGGACGACCTCCGAGGAGACCTCGAGCTGGTGGAACCCGCCGAGGCCGTAGCGGCTCACCTCGAGGCCCGTCCGGCCGATCGTCACGCGGGGCAGTTCGCCGGCCCCTGCGGCTTCGCTGTCGGTCATCCTGTCCCTCAGGAGGTGGCGCAGTCGATCCAGATCGGGCTGGTCCAGGCCATGGCCGGCCATTCGAGCGGCTCCTGGACCACCCGGGCGTAGTACATGCACGGGTGCGTGATTTCGTCCTCGAGCTGGTAGGCGGCGTCCATCGATTCCTGCCGCGGGCCGGACGCCAGGTGGGTGTGGCGCTTCTTGTGGGGCCGCGGCGCCTCGGAGACGAGCGGCGAGAACCGGGTGTCGACGCCGAACCGGAACCGGAGGATCTCGACCTTGAGGAGGAGGTCGGTGGCCCAGACGCGGAGCGAGACGTCGACCCGCTGGCCGGGCGCGGTCTGGCCGCACTGGCCCATCTCGATGTCGTCGATCGAGAATTCGATGAGGATGCGTTCCCCGGTCGTGGCGTAGCAGTGCCGCCGGCGGATGGCGTCGAAGAGGGCCTCCCGGGTGAGCTCCGGGGCGCGGACGGCGGCGACGCCGCCGTGGCGGCGACCGCCCTGGCCGCTGTGCTGGTCGGAAGACGCGAGGCACCCGATCCGCCAGCCGGCCATCCAGTAGTCCTGGGCGTAGTAGGGGCCGGGGACCGAGCTGTTCGCGCGCCGCTCCGGGTTGCGCATCCGGTTGAACTCGTAGGCGAGGCAATGCTGGGGCGCGTAGAGCTCGCTCTGGCCGTGGTGGGAGTAGATCTCGCAGGCCGGCCGCAGGCCCGGGTCGTCCCACGCGTCCCAGTTGACCGCGGCGCCGATCCCCTCGGTCGAGAGCGCGCCGAACTGGATCCCGGTGTGGTGGGGGATGAGCATGGCCCGGGAGGGGTCCAGGAGTTCGAGCGCGGCGGCCTCGTCGTCCGGGTCGCGCTTGGATCCCCGGCCGGGGAGGGCGCGATGCTTGCGGAAGGTCTCGAGGTCTCGGAAGTAGAGGTTGTGGTGGCCGGTGAGCGCGGGCGGGTTGCGTTCGTCCCCGAACAGGGTGACGAACCGGCCCGGCTCGTTGTCCGCCGCCGCCCACGCTTCCAGGATGTCGTAGCCGCCCTCGCCCAGCGCGTCCCAGTGGTCCATGGCCGCGGCGAACTCCAGGCCCGACACGTCGCGGGCGTACGGGTACGGATTCACGCCCTGCCCGTCGCCCGAGAGCTTCGTGTGGATGTGGATGTCGCCCCAATAGGGGCCGCGACAATCGGTCGCCACCTTTACCGCGTTGGACACCGTCTCGTCCATCCGGAACCGGTAGACCCCTTCCTTGTCGAGGGTCACGGGGACGCGGGTCGAGCCGGTGAACGTCAGGCCGTCGGCGACGGTCGACCCGTCCCCGGCGAGCACGAGGGACCGATCCTCGAACGTGGTGGCCGACCGGTTGTCGAACCGGTCGAGCGAGACGGCGAGTACGTCGAACGGCCGGCCGGGCTCCACGCCCGACGGGACGATGAGCCGGACCGCCTCGGCCGGGCCGGCGGTGGTCCGGATGGCGGGCGGCTCGGCGGGCGACTCGCCGCCGACGGCGACCCACACCGTCTCCTCCTCGGCCACGTAGGGCGCGAAGGTGTTGTGGTAGCCGAGCCGGATCTCGGCGCCGGCGGGGACGGTCCCCCGCTCCACGGTGCCGGTGACCAGGCGGCCGTGGCGCGATTCGTGCTCGGGGAAGTTGAGCTGCCGCGGGCGGATCGTGTGTTCGAAGACCGCGTCGGTCCCCGGCGCGGTGACCTGGACGTAGTGCTCGCCGTCCGGGTCGTCGGCCTGGAGCGCCCGGGTGAAGCTCGGGCCGGTCACCAGCGACCAGGAGTGGGGGAACTGGAACTGCACGGTGTCGCCGGGGCCGAGTTCGTGGTCGGAGGTGCACACGATCTCGACGGAGCAGGGCTCGGTGACGGGGAACGTGTCGGCCTCCAACCTGGCGTGGACGGCCATGAGAGGTCCTTTCGTGCGGTCGGTATGGTCGCGGCGTGCCGAGATGGTATGGGGCCGGGGCGGGCGCGTCAAGCCTGGCGGCGGCTGTGGAAACATGTAAGAAAAGGGAGCCCGGGCGGGGCAGGCTGCTATAATGAAGTGGAAACAGCGTGCGCCGGGAGCGGGGGTGGTGTGCCCCCTCCGGCCCAGACTGCCTTTTCTGTTCGGACCATGAACGCCGAGACCGAGCGAATCTTCGAGGAGCTGATCCTCAAGCGGAAGGTCGTCACCGCGGAGCAGCTCGCGGCGGCCCGCCGCGCCCAGGCAGAATCCGCCGAGGACGGCGAGTCGGCCCGTCCGCTGCTCGAAATCCTGATCGAGCAGCACCCGGCGGAGCGGGGGACGTTGCGCCGGCTGGCCGACCTCGCCGCCCTGCGGTCGGGCCAGACCCGCGTCTCCATCGCCGGGTTCGAGCTGCTCGAGCAGATCGGCGGCGGCGGCATGAGCGCGGTCTACCGGGCCAACCAGACGCGGATGGGCCGGCAGGTCGCGGTGAAGCTGATGAAGCCGAACATCGCCCGGAACAAGAAATCGCTCGAACGGTTTGTCCAGGAGGCGCGGGCGTCGGCGAAGATCAGCCATCCCAACGTGGTCGAGGCCATCGATGCCGGGCAGGACAAGGGGTACTACTTCTTCGCCATGGAGCTGGTCGACGGGCCGAAGCTCTGGCGGATGATCGACCGGGACGGCCGGCTGCCGGAGAAGCGATGCGTGGAGATCGGGATCCAGATGGCCCGGGCGCTGCGGGCGGCGGCCGAGGCCGACATGGTCCACCGGGACGTCAAGCCGGAAAACATCCTGATCGAATACGACACGGGCACGGCGAAGCTGGCCGACCTCGGCCTGGTCAAGACCGCCGCCTCCACCGACACATCCTCCACCCAGGCCGGCGTCACCCTGGGCACCCCGAACTACATCAGCCCGGAACAGGCCCGGGGCAAGGAGGACGTCGACATCCGGAGCGACATCTACTCGCTGGGCGCCACGCTCTATTACGCGGCGACCGGGACGCTCCCCTTCAGCGGCGATACCGTGCCCGTGGTCATGACCAAGCACATCTCGGAGCCGCTCGAGCCGCCGAACAAGCGGAACCCCGAACTCTCCGTTCGGTTCTCCCGGGTCATCCAGAAGATGATGGCGAAGAAGCCGGAGAACCGGTACCAGACCCCGTCGCAACTCCTCGCCGACCTCGAGCGCGTGGCGAAGAGCCACCGCCGACCACACGCCCGTCCGGCGCCGAAACACCCTCGACCGGCCGACCGG
Source organism: Planctomycetota bacterium (assembly GCA_046483085.1). GTDB lineage: Bacteria > Planctomycetota > PUPC01 > PUPC01 > PUPC01 > JAWODX01. The sequence goes on along the minus strand of JAWODX010000597.1, from coordinate 3,198 downwards.
CCCCGCTTCCCGAAGCCCGCGCTCATCGCCGGCGCCGTCGCCGGCTCGCTCGTGCTCACCGTCGCCCTCTTCGGCATCCTCTCCTACCTGCTCAGCCCCGGCGGGGCGGCCGACGCCGACCGCGAGCCGGCCGTCCATTACCAGCGGGCGGTGGCCACCCTGGCGGCCGCCCGGCAGCTCGACGATCTGGACCTGGCGCGGGCCGAGGCCGAGGAATACATCGAGGTCGCGCCCGAGGGCGCACACGCCGCCGACGCCCACGCCCTCGTCGACTTCGTCGGTACGTTCCACGAGCTCACCGCAAAGAGCACCGAGAGCCCCGTCGCGTGGGAGGCCGCCATCCGCGAGCTGCAGCAGCAGGCCGCCGAGGCACCCGAACGCCTGCCCTTTGCCGACGTCGTCGCCCGCTTCGTCGCCACCACCTCGCGCCAGAAGCTGAAGACCGTCGTCACCGAGGCGACCCACGACGAGCGACAGATCGGCCGCGCCAGTCGATGGGCCGCGGCCATCCTGGCCACCGCGCCGGACGACGACACGCGGACGGCGGCCCTCGACGCGAGGGACGAGGTCCTCGAGCTGGCCCGCAGCATCCCCCACGCCATCGTCGCCCGGCACATGCAGGAGGCGGGGATTCCCACGCTCACCGAGAAAGGGGACTTCGTCGAGGCGCTCCGCAGGTTCCAGACCTGCGTCCCGGCCCCGCTTCAGAAAGGCGCGATCAAGCGGGCGATGGACAAAGAGCGCAAGCGGCTGTGCGAGGCGGCGCGGAAGCGGTTCGAGGACGAGAAGGAGTCGGTCTGGCTGCTCATCGACTACAACGTTCAGAACCGGATGGTCGTCCGCTTTCGCCAGATCAAGGAGCGCCTGGCGATCCCGGAGCTGGAGCCGGCCGTTGACGAGCTCGGGAAGACGGTGGAGGGGGCGAAGGAGTTCGCTCCGCTGTTCGATCAGCTCCGGCGGCTGGAGAAGAAGAAGGACACGCCGCCGCACGCCGTGGCGAAGCTCGCCCTCGACGTCCGCCGCCGGTTCGGTTCGTTCGACTACGTGGCCGACCGGATCAAGAAATACCAGCCGGCCATCGACCGCATGCTCGGTCGCCAGGGACTGGACGAGAAGATCGGCGCGGTCGCGAAGCTCGCCGCGAGCGACGACTACGACGACGCCGTCCGCGCCGACGTACTCATCGACGAGCTGCTCCGGCATCCCGACCTGACCTCGGACCAGCGCGACCGCCTGCTGCACATCCGGCACGACCGGCTCGGCCTCGCCCACGGGCTGGCCCGCGTCCTCTACGCCCGCCTGAAGCCGAAGCTGCCCGTCACCGTGACGCTCCGGCTCGAGGGCGACCCCGAGCCGCAGCCGTACACCCTCACCAGCGAGACGGACCGGAAGGCGCTGCGCCTCCGCCGTGCCGGCGAGACGATCGAGCGCCGATGGGACCGACTCGGCGCCGGCGTCTACCGCGAGCTCGGCCGCGGTGAGCTGGCGCTCATCCCCGACGACGCCCCCCGCGGGCTCTACTACCTCGGCGCCCAGCTCGCCGGCGAGGACGACGACGAGGGCAGGCGGCTGCTGGCGCGGGCGCGGGACCTGGCGAAAAAGCAGACCGAGGACAAGCTCCCGGGCCGCGCCGCGCTCCTTGCCTCGATCGAGAAGCTGCTGGCTGCGATCAACAGCCGGGGGGCCGCGGCCGCCCTCGCCGAGGTGCGCGTGGCCACCGAGGGGATCCGAGACAAGGCCGACCTCGACGATGCAAAGGCGGCCTGGTCGGCGCTCCAGAAGGAGTACGGCGAGACCCCGTTCGTCAAGCAGCACAAGAAGGAGCTGGACAAGATGGCGATCCGCATCACGGACGCCATCTGGACGATGCAGAGCCGGCCGCTGAACCGGATGATCAACGAGTGCCGCTGGCGCGACGCCCTCAAGCTCCTGGTCGACATCCGGGAGGAGGCGAACGCGATCGGCCCGATGCTGCCGCCCCAGCACCGGGCGCTCGACCACCTGGTCAACTACGCCCGCACGTGGATCACCGAGTCGATCATCTACTCGCAGGTCTTCAGCAGCCGGCCGTGGCGCGGGGACGGGATCAAGAAGCTGGCGCAGCACGAGAACGAGCTGATCGCCCGGCGGGCCCGGCAGTACGCGAAGATCTTTACCTACAAGAAGATCCCCCGGCGGAAGACGGCCGAGGCCCAGCGGGAGTATGCGTTCAACGAACGGCACAGCGACGAGCGGGTCCGCGTCGAGGACCTGTACGAGCGGCTCGCCCGGCTGAACGCGGTGTTTGCCTACTGGCGGAAGGACAGGGAGGCGACGGCCCGGGCCGAGGTGGCGGCGGCGCACGAGTTCGCGCGGTACGCCGGCCGCGGCGGCGCCTGCCTGGCGGCGATCATGATGGCCGACTTCGTCGAGGAGCGGCGCGGCCTGTCCGCCGAGATGCTGAGTGCGGCTCATCAGGCCCGGATGGCGGCCTATGGGCGCGTCGTCCGGTACGTCCCCCGCGTCCGCGAGGCCTTCGTCATCCCCCGGGCGAAAGCGCTGATGAAGAAATGCCGCGAGGGCGACGACCCGGCGCGGTTCTGCCTGATGACGGCGCGGCAGTACGAGGCGGCGGGCGACCACCACGTCGATCTGGCCCGCGAGTACGCGGAGTCGGAATGGAAGGAAAAGGCGAAGGCCGAAACGGCCCGCGCCGCCTACTGTTTCGAGAAGGCGGAGACCTACTACCAGGCCATGATCGACTTCCGGAAGCGCTGGAAGAATTGGGCGTACCATGGCCACCTGGGGCGAGGGCGGATCCGCGAGCGCCGCAAGCAATACCAGCCGGCGCTGGCCGACTACGAGGCCGCCCTTCGCCGGACCTCGAACTGGCACAACGGCTACCAGTGCGCCCGGCACATTGCCGACCTGTGCATGCACTCCGGCCGACTCGACCGGCCCGAGGCCGCGCGGCAGGCCGTCAACGAGGTTCTCCGACGCACGAAGCATCCGGACCACCGCGCGCGCATCCAGAAACTGCTGGAGAAAGAGTAACCGGTTCAGTAGAATTCCGGCGAACCAGGTGGTTCGGCCCGCGTCGCGGAACCAGCCGGGTTGCCCGCGTCATCGCCGGGCCTGAATGGGCAGGAGCCGCTTCGGAGGGAAAAACATGGTGGCGGTCGACATCGCCTGCGCGGTCGTGGTGATCCTGTTCACCGT
>JAWODX010000574.1:0-7217 GCA_046483085.1 Planctomycetota bacterium | reverse complement strand
GGCAGCCCCGCGCAATGGCCGGGCAGGCAGAAATGCCTGCCCCACCGGCCAGAGTCCGCCGCATCGGTGGGGCAGACATTCCTGTCTGCCACCACACAGGTGAAGAGTTCCGTAGTGTGTTCCTCGCCCGTGCCTTACGCCCATCCGCTTGCGACACTGTGGCGTTGTCGTGCTAGCCCCCCCCCTCGTCTGGGGGAGCGAAGTTCACCTGCTCCCACCCGAGGCCGCGGCAAGTCGCAAGCGTTTGCACGACCCACTTGTAGAGGGTCCGGCCAGCGGGCTGGATGACCACGGGAGCATCCTCGGTGACCCGCTCTTCCTCCTTGGCGATTTCCGCCAGCCGGGTCTTCAGCCAGGCGAAATCGCCCGACTTGCGGACGCCTCGGCCCGGCAGCACGAGCGTGAACTGTGGGGCCGCGCCCGGCTGCTCCTCGTTGACCCCGATCAGGACGCGGACCTCGCTGATGGGCGGCGGGGCCACGTCCGAGCGCCGCCGGATCGGGCCTCGCTCCCACCGGACACGAAGCACCAGGTCGTCCTGGCCCTTCAGGGGCGTCAGTGCGCGAACGACCTGCGGGGGGCCGGCGCCCGGGCGAATCCGGACCGCCAGTCCCTTGCCCTTGACCTTCTGCCAAAGGCGCGACATGTGCTCGGCCCGGACGCGGTCGCCGTCGACCCGGATCTCATCGCCCGCGAGGACAACGGTCAGGCCGTCGGGGTCGTTGCTCTTCTCGCGAACGGTCTTGACGGATTCGACACGGACGCCGGCCGCGTGCACGGCGGCGAAGGCGCGGACGACCGCCGCCGGGGGCGCGCCGTGGTCGATCGTCATCCGGAAGGAATCCTTCGGCGCCTTTCCCCGGTTCCGCTGGAGCGCCTCGACCAGGTCCATCGGGTCGTTCCCGTCGACGAGGACTCGCCCGCCGCCGGTCACGTCCAGGTGAAGGATATTTCCGCCGGAGGGATTCGTGGGCGGCGGTTCCGGCCGCTCGCCGGGGCGAATGATCAGGGTGCACTCGGTGCCGACCGGGGGGACGACCTTCGTGTTCACGACGTAGGCCTCGTCGTTGGAGCTGAGCTCGAGCGGGAGGTCGATCACGGTGAACGGATCGCGGAAGACCGTCACGATGGACTTCTCCCGGTTTGCCCAGAAGACCTTCTTGCCCCCGGGACCTTCCACGAACTGGCTGCCCACGAACACCCACCGGGTGTGGCGCATGGTCCGCTTGTCGATTTCGTTCCAGCAGACGTCTTCGGCCCGGTAGGTTTTCGGCCCGCCGTCGGTCTTGAATTCGACGTGGAGGAGAACGGGATCGCCGACGGGCACCCGTTCGGGGTCGCCCTGGTGCCGGGGGCCGACGCCGGGCGGCCCCGGCTTGAGCCCGATCATCAGCATGAACATGTGCAGATCGCTGGGCGTGACGTTCAGGGAGAGGACCGATTCATAGTCCTTGCCACCGCGGGCGCAGGCCAGCAGCTCGATCGGCCCCTCGGACAGGCACACCTTTCCGTCCACCTCGATCCGTTTCTCCTTGACGTACAGGCGCGCCCCCCGGCGGCTGGGGACGTTGTTCTCGGGGTCGGGGGCCGCGGCCCCGCCGGCGCCGCGCGCCCAGACACCCACGGCGAAAAGGACGAGGATCAGCGCGGGAACGAGCCGGCGCCGGCCACGGTGCATCGAATGGATCATCGGATTCTCCTGCCTGTCGGCTGAACGAGAGCACGGCAGCCCGAGGCGACGACGGCCGGGACGACTTCGAACCTCCGCATGTCGCCGGAGCCGCCGACACATCAAACGGAGCGCGGGTGGAACCGGTTCGCGCGAGGTTCCCGACAGCGGGGCGGCGTCAAGGGGAAACCCGGGGTCCAGGCGGCCGCCTCGGCGCCCGCGGGCCAGTGATCCTACCCATCGGGCGGTTCCAGCGGGTTGTTGCGCTTGGAGGCGGCGAATTCGACCTGCTGAAACCCTTCCCCCCGGCAGATGCTGACCGCCTTGATCACCCATTTGTATTTGACGGTCGGCTCGACCTCGAGGATGACCGGGACCTCCTCCCGCACCTGCTTGTCCTGGGCGTGCTGGCGGATCTCCGTCTGCAAGGTGCGCAGCCCGCCGAGGACCGTCCTGTCGACGTCCATCTCGATGCCCCCCCCCGGGGCGCGGGTCACTTCGTAGGTCGGCCGGGCCTCGGCCTCGCCGGGGCGTCTCCTGGTGGCGCGGATGGTGACGCGGATCTCGGGCTCCGGCGTGAGGACTTCCAGTTTCTTCGCGGGCCCCTGGTCCTTGGGCAGATACGCTTCGAGCTCGCCTTCGGGGATGCGGAACTTGCTGGCCACGAAGAAGAAGACGAGGATCTGGAAGACGATGTCGATCATGGGGGTCATCTGGAGCTTGGAGTCCGAGGCCGGACCTGTGTCACGCAGGAATTTCATTGTGGTTCACCCCTGTGCCTTTCTGACGCCGAAAGAGATCCTGTAGAACTGGAGCCTGGCCGCTCGTTCCAGGACGTTCTGGACGACCCGCCACTCGACGTCCTTGTCGGCCTGAACGAGGATCGGCTGTTCGGACGGTTCGTCCCCGAGCCCCCGATACTGTCGCTCGACGCGCAGGTACTCGAGCACTTCGTCTTTCGCCTCGGCCCCCGGTTCTTCCAGGTCGTACATGCGTCGGATGCGGCCCTGGATGTAGACGGTGTCCATCATTTTCATCTTGCCGTCCTCGGGGTCGACTCGCTTCCGAGGAACGATGCTGACGATGATCCGGTCGGGCACGTTCGACTCTTCCTTGGCCTGCGCGGCATAGGGGAGTTCGAGCCCCTCGATGCGATCGTAGGAGACGATCTCGGAGACGACGAGGAAGAAGATGAGGAGGAGGAACACCACGTCGATCATCGGCGTGATGTTCATCTCCAGCTCTTCGGCGTGGAATCGCTTGGTGACGTGCATGGCTCGCTACTCCACGGGGCGGAATCGTGCCATGAGTTCACCGCTGATGGCGCCGACCTCGAGCACGATCTTCTGCACGCGGTTCTTGAAGAACTGGTAGACGCACATGACGGGGATGGCGACGACGAGGCCGAGGAACGTGGTCACCAGAGCGAGCTGGATGTCGCCGGCGAGGTCGGCCGGTTTCGGCGGCACGTTCGGGTTGGAGATGGCGGCGAACGCCCGGATCATTCCAAACACCGTGCCCAGCAGCCCGAGCATGGGCGAGATGTTCGCGATGAGGGCCAGGTAGCTGATCTTCTGCTGGAGGTCGACGGCGGCCTCTTCGCCCGCCTCCGACATCGCCTCTTCCATCTGCTTGTAGCCGGCGTTCACCCGCGACAGGCCAGCGGCGACCACGTTGCTGAAGAACGTCGGCTGCTCCTCGCACACCATGATCGCCTCCTCGTACTCCTCCCGCTCGAAACACTCTTCGACGTCGGCAAGGAGCTCGGGCGGCATGATCACGCCGCGCCGGATCGTCAGCGCGTGTTCGATGCTCAGCGCCACGAAGATGAGGAACAGGAAGATGATGATATACCCGATGAATCCGCCGGCGTTGATGACCTCGAGCACGCTCATGGCCTCGGTTTCTTCCGCCTCGTCGCGCCTGGCCGTTTTCGCGGCCTCTTCGCCGCCGCCGTCCTCATCGTCGGCTGCAACCGCCAGGGGCGCGGTCAGCACGAGCGCGACCGCGAACAGAATGATCAGAAACGTCTTCCAGTTCTCGGGCTTCACACGATCAAGCATGCAACAGTTCTCCTAACCATAACCCGTTATCGGGGACCTCGCTCGGGCCGGCCCCCCAAACAAGACCTTCACTCGAACCGCTTACGTGCCGCCCAGCTCCTTGAGGCCCGTCTTTGCCTTATCGACGAGCTCGCTCTTCGGATACGTTTCGATCAGCTCCTTGTAGAGGCGCCGGGCGCGGCCCCGGTCGGCGCTGCTGCCCAGATACGTCGAAGCCGTGGCGGCGCCGAACATCGCCTGCGGCCTGAGCTCCTTGGCGTCGGGGTATAGTATATACACCCGCATGTAGGCAAGCACGGCTTTCTTGAAATGGATTTTTTGCTCCGCCTCGTCCGATGACTTCCGGCCGGCGTCGAAGTGCAGCTCGCCCAGGGCCATGTAGAGCCGGAGCCGGCTCGCCTTCGACGTGATCTTCTCGTCGATCTGGTCGATCCACCGCCGCGCCTTCGCCGGTCGGCCCTGCTTGATCAGGACCATGGCCTTGCCGACCAGTGCCCGCTGGTAAATCTCGCGCACGCTGTCCAGATCGTTCTTCAGGGGCCCGGGCTCTCGCAGCACTCCTTCGCAGCTCCGGACCAGGCCCTCGTATGCTTCGGCTGCCCGCTCCAGCTTCTCCCCCCGCACGTACGACTCGGCCTCGCCTTCTTTCCCGATGAGCTTCCACAGGCCGCCGTGCCGCTCCAGCCGGCGATAGGTCTTCGCCGCCTCATCATGCTGGTCGAGCTCGCGGTGCGCCCGCGCCTTCCCGTGGATGGCGCGGAGCGCGTAAAACGAATTCGGGTACTCGTCGACGACCAGGTCCAGCTTCTTGAGGGCCTCTTTCGGCTTGTCGGTCTCCAGCAGGATGTGCCCGTGCAGCAGCGCCCGGTAGGGCTTGTACCAGAAGTCGCGCGGCTCCGGCTTCACTGTCCGCTCGAGCGCCTTGAGGGCGCGGTCCCACTCCTCCTCGTTGACGTGCCGGATGACCAGGTTGAACCGGCGGGCGTCGCCCCACCGGATCTCTTCGACCTGCTCGAACGGGATCGTCTTCGCGGCGGCGTCCGGCTTGCCGAACGGCTTGTAGGTGACGCCCTTCATCGTGGCCTTGGTGACTTCGATGGTCCGGATCGTCGTCCCATCGCGCCTGGTGACGGCATCGGGGATCTGGAGCTTCGCGGCCCCGTGCGCCGCGGCGGCGAACAGGCCGAGCCACAGCCCGGCCAGGGCGAGTCGGTTCCACGGATGATGCACGGTTCCTCTCCTCGCTTAATGGAGTCTCTTCTGCAGCGCGCGAGCCCGGGCTTTGACCTCCTCGCCGGCGGCCTGTTCGAGGGCGGACCGGACGAACTTGAGGAACGTGCCCTTGCTGCCGGCCAGATTCTCGTCCAGGCCCAGGGCCGTGTCAATGGCGTCGAGCGCCTCGCTGTACTGTCCCTTCGCGATCCGTTCGTCCGCATCGGCGGCCTTGATGTGGAGCAACAGGTTGCGGGCCTTTCGCTTCCGGTCGCCCGGCTCGCTGCGATCGGCGATCTCCCGGACCACCGCCTCGAAGCGCCGGCGCGGCTCGTCGCCGCCCAGGCGGGGCGCCGTGGCGGCCCGCCGGCGGATGACCCGCAGGTTGTCGTCGTACCGGCTGTCCAGATTCCAGAGCTCCGCGATGCTCGCGACAACGTCCCACCAGTCGTCGGAGCCCTCGGGCAGCTTGCCGAGCAGGTCGGTGAAGTGCTCCAGCGCCTCTCTCAGCCGCGCGTCGGAGCCGGGGGCGAGCTCCTGAGCGGCCTTGGCGAGGTAGATCCGCGTGGCCGCCCAGTACCGGGGCGGATCGGCCCCCGCGTCCCGCTGCTTCCCCCGGGCGAAGGCTTCGTCGAGCTTCTCGAACTGCTCCTTCAGGTGCGCGTACGCCTTGTCGTGCTGGCCCGTCTCGTAGTACGCCCTGCCGAGCAGCAGGCGGGCCTTCTCGACCTGACGGCGGCGCTTGGCTCCCAGGGCTGCTCGGTCGTCCCCGAACTTCTCGATGAAGAGTTCGAGATAGGGCAGGCCTTCGTTGAGGCGGTTCTGGTGGTGGAATTCGCCGACGGCCCAGTAGATCTTCTCGTAGGGCTGGTCGGGGTTGCGATCGATGGCAGCGGTGACGATGCCGAGGGCGCGGTTCGCCGAGCGGAGGGCGTTGGCTCGCTTCTCGGCCGCCCGGTCGGCCAGCTCTTCCGCCTCCGCGGCGTCCCCGGTCTTCTCCGCCCTCGCCTCGAGCTCGTCCGCCTCGGCCCGGAGCTGGCTGGCCGCCTGGGCGTGGGCGTGAAAGAGGGACCCGTTGGCGTACTGGAGCAGCTTCTCGCCCTGCTCCTTCTGCTCTCCCTCCATCTCCTCCACCAGGCGCTCGAACCGGTCGAAGGTCTTCTCGGCGTCCGCCAGGCGATCCAGCCGAACCTGCGCCATCACCCGGTAGTAGAGCACGTACGGATGGTAGGCGGTCGCGTCGGGGAACCGACCGACGAAGCCATCGGTGAGGGCCGCGTAGGCCTCGTAGTCCTCGCGCCCCGGCCACACGTAGATCCGGCCCAGCCGGTAGATGGCCGCGGGCAGGAGTCGCTCGCGCCGCTGGTTGACGGTGGGATGGATCGACTTCTTCTTCGCCCGGTCGATGAATCGCTCGAGGTCGGCCCGGGCCCGGTCGAGCAGCTTCTTCGCCTGCCCCGGGTCGCCGTCGCGCAGGCGGCGGGCCAGCAGGAACCGGGCCTCGCTGAGCTTGACCATGGCCGATTCGTAGTAGAGCGAGTCTTCCGGGATCTTCCGGAGCGCGGCGATCGCCTGCTGGTACTGCTTGTCGGCCAGTTGCTGCAGGCCGTCCTCGTACTGCTTCGCCTCGCCGCCGAACGTCTCGAGGAACCAGGTCTTGGCCCAGAGGTACATGTCCTTGTCGACGTCGTCGCCGCTCTGATCCCATCTCTTCTTCATCATCAGGCGGGCGAGCTTGCCGTACGTCTCGGCCTGGTCGCCGCCCATGCCCGAGTTCACGATGTGCCGGTAGACGGTGAACGCCTCGTAGAACAGGCCTTCCTGGCGGTAGGCGATGGCCAGCAGCTTCAGCGCGGTCGCCCGCTGCTCGGGTTCCACGGCGTCGCCGAACGCCAGGAACTGGGGGACGAGGCGGATGACGGCCTTGTTGTCGTTGGCGCGCCGGGCCTCCTGGATCTTGAGGAGGACGGTCCGGGCGCCGCTGCCGGAGAGGCCGTAGCGCTCCCGCAGGACGACCGCCTCGCCCTCCCACTCCGGGTGCTTATCGACGAGGGCATCGAGCATCTGGACGGCTTTCTCGCGGAAGAGCTTCGCCCGCTTCTCCTGCTTCGGATCGTGGGCGAGCTTGATGGCGAGCATCAGGTAGAGGTCGGACCGGGCGAGGACGACCTCGGGCTGGGTGCTCTCGCCGAGGACCCGGATGCCCTGCTGGATGTCGGGCTCCTCCTTTCGGGCCAGTGCCCGGGCGAGGACGGCCCGGGTCCGGCCCTCCC
>JAWODX010000567.1:0-16954 GCA_046483085.1 Planctomycetota bacterium | reverse complement strand
CGGAGGGCCGGCCCGACCTGCCGCACGTCCAGCCCGCCGTGTACCAGGCCGACAAGTACCGCGGGTCCCGACTCCTCGAGGATCGGCTCGAAACCGTCTATGTACGGGTCGTCGCCGCGCAGATGGACCGACCTCGGGTCGTAGACCCGGGCCTCGACGCCGCCCTCGGCCAGAACGCCCTTGAATGCCTCGAGCTGCTCGGCATAGGCGCCGGACTTCTGCGGGATCATCGTGAGCACGGCGACGGGCCCGGGATTCGGCGCCAGTAGATCCACCGTCACGCGGGCGACCTCGGCGCCGACCTCGCGCTGGAGGTCCGCCCGGTCGTGCCGGGCGACCGCCGGCTCCTTCGAGCTCATTCGCCAGACGGCCACGGCCGCCGCGCCGGCGAAGAGAACGACAACGAGAGCGACTCCCAGCGCGCGGCCGCTCCGCCGCCCGGGGCACGTCCCGGCCTCACCCGGCCGCCTGCTTCGCATCACCGTCAGAACTCCTTCCTGTCCGGGTCGCCGTACCCGTTCCACAGCGTCGGGTCCCCGGTCCCGCCGACCCCCGTCGGGTCGTCGCTGTTATAGCCCGCCTCTTCCATCGTCAGCCCCTCGACGTGGCCGTCGGCGAACAGAGCGTTGAACGTCCCGCCGTGCCGCGGGTCGGCCGGGCATTGAGTCCCGATTCCGCCTCTCGCGCCGCCGCCGCCCCGGCCCCAGCCGGTCCCGATGAGCATCACCGGCGGGTCCAGCGTGTACGAGTGCGGATCGCTCCCCCGCGTGTGCTGGCCGAAGGCGTCGGCCACCATGATCGTCTGTGACGGCGCGGTGATCTGGTCCCGGTGGACCGGGTACGTCCGCCGGAAAGGCGGCGGGCTGCTGTACCCCTCGAACGGGCCGAACGTCATCCAGTTATAACCGTACGAGCCGGTCCGGGCATAGTCGCCGCGGCTCGCCCCGTCGGGGCACTGGGCCGCCGACGCGCCGACCGCCGGGCACTTGAACACCGCGTTGACAATCCGGTTCCCGGTATCCTTCGTGCTCTCCCGGCCGGGGTCCTCGACCGAGCCGTCGATGTACGACCCCAGCGCGGTCACCCAGCGCGTCTTCGGCCGGTCGCCGTACCGCCAGCGCGCGCACGGGTAAAACCCCTTGTTCGTGTTGAGATACAGCTTGAACGCGATCCCGATCTGCTTGAGGTTGTTCCTGCACTTGGCGTCGTTCGCCGACTGGCGCGCGCTGCCCAGCGCCGGAAGCACCATCCCCGCCAGAATGGCGATGATCGCGACCACCACCAGCAGCTCGATCAGCGTGAAGCCCGCCCGCCTGCAACGCGTCACCGAATCAGGTAAGTTCATCGCACTCCCTTTTCCATCGGCCGGGACGAATGAGAAGCTGCGCGATGCGACCTTCCGGATTGCGCCTCCTGCCGCGCTCACGCCAGCCGCCTCCGAGCATGCCGGGGCCGTCACCGTCACTGGGTCGCCGGGCCGGCGAGCGCGATGGCGCGGACGATGCCGTCCTGCGTCTTGATGTACCCCGTCCCGCCGACGCGGGCGAACCCGTCGCACGACCGGATCCCCGCGATCTGCCAGGCCCGGCGGCCGGTCCGGCGGTCCAGCGCCACCAGCCGCCCCCGGTCGCTCGTGTCGGCGAAGCACAGGCGGCCGTCGACCAGGGTCATCGCCCCGCAGCCCGAGGCGCCGCACGACCAGAGCCGGTCGCCCGCCGCCAGGTCGAATGCCTGGACGCGGTCGCCGCCGCGCACGTACACCGCGTCGCTCGCGGCGAGCAGGTGGCGGCCGCCGTCCACCCGCCGCTGCCAGAGGACGCGGCGGGCCAACGTGTCGAAACAGACCAGCCGGTCGCCCTGCTCGGACGTCAGGAACAGGCGCGAGCCGGCGATGGCGAGCGTCGGTCGGCCGTGCGGCTCGACATCGGTCGGCACGGCCTTCCGCCAGGCGACCCGGCCCGAGCGAATATGCAGACAGGTCAGCACGCCGCCGCCGAACACGTAGAGTCGACGCGGGCCGGCGGTCATCGAGAACGGCGGCCCGCCGTCTGCCAGGTGCCGCGACCACGAGCGATCGCCCGACGCGGCGTCGAGCAGGTAGACGGTGCCGCCGGCGACCCACGACACCCGGTCCGAGTCGACCGGGAGCGGCGGCGCGGCGTTCAGCGGATGCACCCCGCGCCGCGAGAACCGCCACAGCGGCTCGCCGCTCGACGCGTCGAGCGCGACCAGGTCGACCGTCTGCGGGCGCACGCAGGAGAGACAGAAGACCCGCGGGCCGTCGGCCGCCAGGTAGCCGAAGCTCGGCGTGGCCGATTCCCACCGGGTCTCGCCCGTTGCGGCGTCGACCGCGGCCACGCAGTTGCCCAGCTCGGCCAGACGGAGGAGGTACATCGTGTCACCCCGGATCAGCATCTCGTCGGCGGCGGACGCCGGGACGGCGCGGGCGCCCGCGTATTGCCAGCGTTCGGCGGGCCGGCCCTCGCCGGGCAGGTTCGCCGGGGTGTCGCGCGAACTCTCCGGCCCGTCCGTCTCCGCTCGCCACAGGCCGGACAGCCCGACCGACAGGATGAGGAGCGCGGCGGTGGCGGCGACGGTGAGCAGCGCCCGGCGGGCGAGCGTTCGGCGCCTCGCCGACCGGACCTCGCGCCGCGCGGCCTCACGCAGGGTCTCCACGAGCCCGCCCCGCGGCTGTGCCGGCGGCTCCTCGGCCTGGATGCGATCGACCAGCTTCCGGTACTCGCCCTCCGCCGCCCGGCACGCCGGGCACGACGCGAGGTGCGCCCGGACCGCCGCCTTGTCGCGCGGCTCGAGCCCCTCCAGCACGAGCAGCTCCAGTTCCTCGCGCACCTGCTCGCAGTTCATCGGCCTGCTCGTTCTCAATTGCCCCACGTATGCGTTACGCCCGGAAGCCCGCCGGGGGGACACGTTTTCTGCGCCTCGCACAGCCCCGATCCCCCGTTCGGCCCCTGAGCAACGCCTGGCGCCTGGCACGTGGGCTCGGCCGGCGTCCTCGTTGGCCGGGCGAGTGACGACAACGCCTCGCGCGTGGCGCGGGGGCTCGGGTCAAAAGGCTGTTGCGGCACGGGGAGAATACCAACGCCTCGCGCGTGGCGCGGGGGCTCGGTGGCGGCGTGCCAGGGGCTAGCACGACAACGCTAAAAGACTATCTCAATAGTCGGTGGGGCAGGCATTCTTGCCTGCCAGATGGCGGACAGGAATGTCCGCCCCACCTTTCGACATAATTTCTAAAAGCTCACCGCGGAGATCGCAGAGAAATCCTTGGGGAACAAGCCTGCCTGTGCGTGGCACGCAGACAGGAACGTATGGGGTTCTCTTGGGCCCCTGTTGCCTGCTGCCTCCGTGTGGCAGCCAAGAGGCCATCAATCATTCTCTCTGCGTGCTCTGCGGCCTCTGCGGTTAGCAGAAATAGCGTTGTAGTGCTAGTTGCCCGTTACCATGCCTCGCGCGTGCCGCGGCGGCTCGAGGGCCCTGGCGAGCAGCGCGCTCCTTGCTGCTCGAGGCAAATCCAGAGGGCCGCCGCTGTAACCCTCTGTACTAGAACCACTTGCGCGACGTGTATAATACAGGAGCGCAGCTGCGCTCCTGGTTTTTACGCGTCAGGCTTAAGCCCTGTGTCAGGAGTAGCTTACGAATTCCAGCCTGGGAGGTTTTCGGGGGTCACGAGGCCCGGGCCGAGCGGGCGAGACCGCGGAGGTGCCGGAGACCACGCTGGCCGCGCTTCTTCGCCGCCTCGTGCGAGATGCCGAGGGCGGCGGCGATGTCGCGGAACGGCATGTCGTGGACGATTCGCAGGCGGAGGACGGCCCGCTCGCGCTCGGGGAGCCGGTCGAGCAGCCGCAGGCCGGGGAAGTCGGGCTCGGGTCCGTCGGGCGGCGGGGGCGCGACGACATCCTGGACGGCGGCCTGGGCCTGGAGTGCGCGCTTTTCGCGGCCGCGCCGGCGGAGCTTGTCGCGGCAGATGTTGCGAAGCACGGTGTAGAACCACGCGGCGAACGGCCGGGCGGGGTCGTACTGGTCGCGTTTCCGGATGACGCGGAGGAACGCGTCCTGGACGGCGTCCTCGGCCATGGCATGGTCGGGGAGCATCTGGCGGGCGACGCCGAGCGCCGGCTGGAGGAACCGGTCGACGAGCGCGCCGAACGCGTCGGCGTCGCCGTGCCGCTGGAATCGGGCCATCTGTTCTTCGGGGGTGGGGGCGTCGGGGTCCATGGGCTTACCGTTTCGCGATGGTGGTATCGGCCAGGTCGGGCGGGGCGATGTCGCGGATGCGGTCCAGTTCCTCGTCGGTGAGGAGCTCGCCGTCGCTGGCGCCGGCGTTGTCACGCGCCTGCGTGGCGGTCTTGGCGCCGGGGATGACGACGCCGACCGCGGGGTGAGCGAGGCAGAACTGGATGGCGGCCTGTGCCATGGTTTTCGCGCCGTCGCGTTCGAGGAAGCGGAGCCGGTCGACGACCTCGACGGCGCGCCGTGCCTTGGCGGGGGGCCAGGAGTGGCTGCGGTGGTCGTTGGGCGGGAAGGTGACGTCGGCGTTGTACTTGCCGGTCAGGAAGCCGGAGGCGAGCGGGACGCGGGCGATGATCCCCACGTCGTTCTGCTCGGCGAGCGGCAGGAGATCGTCCTCGGGAGCGCGGGCGAGGATGTTGTAGACGACCTGGATGACCTCGACCTGGGGCCACCGGCGGATGACCTCGGGGCCGTGGGAGGTGAACTTGACCGAGACGCCGGCGTGCCGGATCTTGCCCGCCTGTTTCAGCCGGTCGAGGGCCGCGAACGTCTCCTCGGTGTAGTCGTCGACGTCGATCGCCGAGTGGCACTGGTAGACGTCGATGCGGTCGGTCCGGAGCCGGTCGAGCGAGGCGTCGACGGCCTGCTCGATCCAGTCGGGGGAGAAGTCCTTGATCCATTCGCCGTTGGGGCCGACGCGGTTGCCGAACTTGGTGGCGATGACGACGTCGTCGCGGCGGCCGGCGAGCGCCTTGCCGAGCACCTCTTCGCTGTGGCCGAGTCCGTAGATGTCGGCCGTGTCGAAGAAGGTGACGCCCTCGTCGAGTGCGGCGTGGACGGCGTCGATCGAGGTCCGGTCGTCGACGTCGCCCCAGCCGATGGCCGTATCGGCGAGTTGGAACGGGCCGCCGATCGCCCACGCGCCGAACCCGACCTCCGACACCGTCAGGCCGGTCCTTCCCAGCGTTCGGTATTCCATGCAGTTCTCCTCGTCCGGGTCTCGGTCTATCAGGATTGTAAGGACTTCCACGGCGCCGGGCAAGCGGGTCCGCAGATTTCGCAGAGGGCAGGGGGCGGCCCACGGGGCGGCCTGCCGGCCTCAGTCACTGGTGGTGGGATCGGGAGCGTTCGGGACGGCGACGGGTTCGACGTCCGGCTCCTCCGCCTCCTCTTGCTCTTCTGGCTCTTCTGCGCCGCTGATGTGGGGGTGGACTCGCCAGATGACGAGGCCGGCGGCGAGGAAGAGGACGACGCCGGTGAAGACGAACGGCGCCCGCAGGCCGAGCCCCGCGGCGAGGTATCCGCCGCTGATCGATCCGAGGCCCCAGCCGAGGCCCCTGATCGAGGCGAGCAGGCCGTAGGCCTTGCCCAGGTGTTTCTCGTGGATGATGTGCCGGATGATGGCGTTGGCGCTGGGCATGATCCCGGCGGCGGCGAACCCGTACAGGGCGCGGAGCATGTAGAACTGGGGGATGGTTCGGGCGAGAGCGAGGAAGAGCGTCGTGACGCCGGCGAAGAACACGCTCCCAATGAGCAGCCGTCTGTGGCCCCAGTGGTCGCTCAGCCGGCCGAGCAGCCCGGCGGACAGCGCCGCCGCGATGCCCGCCACGCCGATGATCCGCCCGGTGAGCGCCTTCACGCCCTCTTCGGTGCCGAGGACGTCGCGGAGGATGTAGGGGAAGATGGGCTGGAACGAGGAATTGCCGAACCGGACGAGGAAGAGTGCGAAGATGGCGGCGGCGAACCCGGCAGTCCCCAGGATCTCGCCGACGGTTGCGAAGTGGGTGTTTTTCGACGGGGGCGGCGGCTCGAACCGTTCGTCGGCGAAGAACCCGACGAGCAGGCCGCCGGCCAGGACGACCCCGGCCGCGGTCAGGAACGTGGGCAGGAACCCGTACGCCTCGGCGATCTCGCCGCCGAGGAACGGCCCAATGCACGTTCCGAAAAACACCGCCCCGCTCATCATCCCCAGCGTCCGGCCCGAGCGCTCCCGCGGCGTCACGCTGGAGACCAGCGCCACGCTCGCCGTCACCGTCCCGGTCAGGCAGCCCTGGAGCATCCGCAGCACGATGAGCTGGGTGACGTTCTGCGCGAACGCCATGAGAACGAGGACGACGACTCCGCCGAGCATGGCCCGGAGGACCATCGGCTTCCGGCCGTAGCGGTCGGCGACGAACCCCCAGATCGGCGCGGAGATGGCCATGGTCAGCGCCGCGGCGGCGCGGACCCAGCCCGCCCAGACGGCGAGCTGGGCGTCGCTCATCTGTGGATGAAGGGCCTCGACGTAGAGCGGGAGCAGCGGCATGACGAACCAGAACCCCGTGATCGAGCAGACCTGCCCGAGCCACGCGGCGTAGAACGTTTTCCTCCACGGCGCCATGCGAGCTCTCGACAAAACGAGCAGGCGAACGGCGCGCGCCGTTCGCCGGGACCGATGAACGGATTATACGGGCACGGACTGGCGTGCGCAACCGGGGGCGGGCGAAGGTCCGTGCCCGCCGTGCGTTCTTCCCGTTGGGCGCTTGAGCCCCGACAGGCAAGTGTGCGCGCCTCTCGAGCGGGGTCCACCCGGTCGCAGCGGCTCGGATTTCGGCGGCGAAGGTGTCCCCGGCGTCCCGTTTGGTCGTATGGAATATAGAGGAAAGGCGGAGGAGATTTCGCTCGGAAAGGCTTTGCGGGTTTCCCGGCCGGTGTTATAATGCGGACAGAGAAAACCGCACTGACTGGTGTGAATGGCCGGGAACGTCGGCGCGGGAGGCGCCGAGGAGGAGAACCGAACGATGCCTGATGAGAGAACGCGCGCTCTTGCCCCCGCCATGGCCCTGGTGCTTGCCGTGGCGTCGATCGCGACGCCGAGCGCCCGGCCCTGCACGATCAGCCAGTTCGAGCTGGCCGAGCAGCAGGACCTGCCGCCGTACACGTTCGTGCTGTTTTACAAGCCGGGCGACGACCCGAACGACCAGTCGCTGGCAACGCTGAAGAAGCTGGAGCTGAAGTGGGGGAAGCGGGCGAACGTGGCGTTCGAGGCGATCGACGCGAGCACGGAGCGCGGCGCGAAGCTGGCGAAGTACTGGCAGGTGAAGAAATTCCCGGTGACGTACGTGCTGGCGCCGACGAACTGGTGCCTGGCGGCGTTCGAGGGGCGGCTCGATTTCGCGAAGGCCGAAGCCCTGATGACCTCGCCGGGGAAGAAGAAGCTGGTCGACGCGTTCAAGAAGAACAAGGCGGTGTTCCTCGTCCTGGGCACGGAGGAGATGAAGGATTTCGACAAGGTGATGAAGGCGGCGAAGTCGGCCAGCAAGAGCGTCAAAGAGGCGATGGGAATCAGCGCGGATGTCGTCACGGTCGATCCGACCGACCAGCGCGAGGCGAAGCTGCTGCAGAATCTCGGCCTGGAGAAGCCGCCGAAGCAGGCCCGCGTCTACGTCACCTTCGGCAAGGGCCAGGCCGTGCTCCAGGAGGTCCGCGCCGAGAACGAGGAGGACCGGCTCGCGTTTACCGTTCAGCTCCTCGCCACCGCCGACCAATGCTCACTCGGCCAGGAGATCCAAGGTGAGCCGCTGCTCTTGGGCAAGTAACCGGAAGGCCGGTTAGCCATGCGTATCCGAACGCTCGTCTGGAAAGAGCTCTGGCACCGCAAGCTCGGTGCCCTGGTCATCCTGATCGGCATCATCCTCTGCATCATGATGGTGGTCGGCATCCAGCGCGTATCGCTGGGGGCGATCAACGAGATGCGGCTGGCCATGCTCGAGATGGGCAGGAACGTGGTCATCCTGCCCGAAGGGGTCGATGAAAACGAATACTGGTCGGGCGATTTTTCCAAGGCGACCACCACGCTTTCCGAAGAAGACCTCCAGTCGGTGGCCGAGTACGCCATGCACGTCCATAAGCCCAAGGTTCTGGCCCGCCACTTCCAGGGCAGTTTTCAGCGGCCGGTCACCATCGACGGCGAGCGGCTGGTCCTGTCGGGGATCCTGGTCAAGATCGACAAGGCGGCCCCGGCGGTCATCACCGAGGATGCCCAAAAGCCGATCCCCGACGGCGAGGCCGAGCTCGGCTACCACGCCGCCCGGCAGCTCGGCCTGGAGGAAGGCGATACCCTCGACGGCACCTGGACAGATACAGATAAGGGCGAAACGCTGGACACCCCGACCTTCACGGTACGGAAGGTCCGGTCGGAGACCGGCACCATCGAGGACTACCGGGTGTTCATCAACATCGCGACCGCCCGCGACATCTTCGGCGTAGAAGAGAACGTCGTCAACGTCGTCGAGGCGGTCGGCTGCGTGTGTACCCCCCAGTTCCTGCCCACCATCGCCAGCCGGATGGAAGAATGGCTGCGAGAAGAGCGGGGCCGGCCGGTGAACGTCCGGCACTTCCAGGCGATCGCCGAGGCCCGGTCGGACGCCCGGACGACGGCCGTGCGCGACGCGGACGTGATCAGTGTCGCCGTCGTCCTGTTCGGCGCCCTGCTCATCGGCGGCTACTCGGTGCTCAACGCCCACGAGCGACGGCGGGAGACCGGCATTCTGCTCGCCATCAGCGCCCGCCCCCGCCATATTGCCTGGGCCATGCTGCAGAAAATGCTCTTGCTCGGCCTCGTCGGCGGCGTGGTCGGCTGCTGGCTGACCGACGTGATTCTCCGGCGCCACGGGCTGCCGTTCGTCACCCGGCTGCAGGGGGCGATGAGGCCCTACATGCTCGCTATGACCGGCTGGCAGATGTACGCGGTCGGGGTTGGCCTGGCCCTGGCGTTGGCGGCGCTGCCCGGGCTGGTCGGCGTGTGGCTCGCGTCGCGGACCGATCCCGCTGAAACCTTACGGGAGCTCTGACCCCATGCTCGATGTCGAGAACGTATCGAAAGTGTACGGCAGCGGTCACCAGGCGATCCAGGCGCTCGCCGGGATCGACCTGCACGTCGACCGCGGCGAGTTCGCCGCCATCGTCGGCCCCAGCGGGAGCGGCAAGACCTCCCTGCTGCTCACCATGGGGGGCCTGCTCACCCCGACCTCCGGCAAGGTGCTCGTCGACGGCGCCTCGTTTTACGACGTGGGCGGCCCGGCCCGCACCGCCATGCGGCTGAAATACTGCGGCTTCATGTTCCAGACCTTCCACCTCATCCCGTACCTGACCGCCATGGAAAACGTGCAGCTCCCGTTGATCACCACCGGGATGAACGCCCGCAGCCAGCGCGAGATGGCCGGGGAATGCCTGCGGACCGTCGGGCTGGAGGAACGAAAGAACCAGAAGGCCTCGAAGCTGAGCGTCGGTGAAATGCAGCGCGTCGCCCTGGCCCGGGCGCTGATCAACCGGCCGGGCCTGATCCTCGCCGACGAGCCGACCGCCAACCTCGACGCCGCAACCGCCAAACTGGTCATCGATTACCTCCAGACGTTCAAGGGCGAAGGGATCGCCGTGGTCCTCGTGACCCACGACGACCGGCTCGGCCAGGTAGCCGACCGGATCGTCCAGATCCGCCAGGGGCAGATCGTCGAGGAAAGCGACGAGGAATAACCGATGCGTATCCACCACATCGTCCTCAAAGAGCTCCGGCATCGATGGACCACCTCCCTGGTCATCCTCGGCGCGATCGTCCTCTGCGTCGGCATCATCGTCCTCCTCTTCCGCATCCAGCAGAGCTCGATGGCCGAACTTGAACGGGCTCTGGACAGGATGGGCAACAACGTCGTGATCCTGCACGAGGACGTCACCCTCTCCGACTATTTCACCGGCAACCTGGGCGAGAAGGTCTTTCCCCAGACACATGCCGCCGTCGCCGTACGAACCGACCCGCCCGTCCTGGAGCGAGCCCAGACGTTCTACCAGCGAAAAGTCACGTTCACCGACCCCGACAACCCCGACGACCCCGGCGGGTGGGTGGAACTCGTCCTGTGTGGCGTCGGCCCGCAGCTCGGCGAGGCGGGCCTCGTGGAGCCCCGGCTGGCGGAAGGCCAGGCCGACCTGGGCAGCACGGCCGCCGAACGTCTCGAAGACCACCTGGCCGGCAACATGCTGCTCATCCCTTACCAGGGCCCGGCGAGGGGGGCGGTTGTCCAGGAGCCGACCGGCCTGCCGCCACACCTCCGGCGCGGGCCGGGAGAACGCCGACGCGCCGGCAGTCCAGCCCAGGTCCGCGTCAGAAAAATCCGAGAGCGGACCGGGACCATCAAGGACTACATGGTGTTTCTCGACCTCAACGTGGCACGTCGACTGTACGGGCTGGTTGAGCCCGATACGGGCAAGATGAAAATGGTGGTCAACGTGGTCGAGGGCGTGGCCAAGGTCGATCCTCAAAGCGATGTCCGCTACAGCGACGTCCCGGCCGATGGTCTTGCGGCCGCAGCCCCGCGCGCCGGCGAGCGCGACGCGATCACAGAAGCGGTCCAGGCCATCCAGGCCCGGGCCGAAGGCGTGGGTGAACCGGGCATCAACGTGTATTCGATGCGCGGGCAGGCGCGGGCACGAGGTCATGCGATCGCCAGCCGATCGCAGCGGATGCACCTCGTGGCGGTCGGCGTGTTCGTGTTCGGAGCACTGCTCGTCGGCGGCTACACCGTCCTCAACGTGCGGCAGCGGCGGAAGGAGATGGGGATCCTGCTGGCCATCGCCGCCCGGCCGAAGCACCTCACCCGGATGTTCCTGGAGAAGATGCTCATCCTGGCGCTCCTCGGTGGCCTGATCGGCTCGGTCCTCGGCAGCGCCGCCGCCGTTCAATGGGGCCCGCCGGAGACCGCGTTCCTCGCGCCCTGGAGCACCTACGGGCTCGCCATCCTCATCGCCCTCGTGGTCACCCTTGTCCCGAGCCTGGCGGGCGTCTTCGTCGGAAGCCACATCGACCCCGTCGACACCCTCCGCGACTTGTAGGCTGGCAGTTGTCAGTTCTCAGCTATCCGCTGTCGGTCTGTTGGCTCCCTGCGAAAGATGTGAAGTCGCGCCGCCGACCACCGGTCGCTGCTCACTGATCGCTACCGTTCCGGCGGGTACTTCTGTCGGTAGTTCCAGGGGCAGCCGTACCGCTCGGCCAGTCGGCGGAGTTTGCGCAGCGCGGCCTCATGGAGGGGGGAGAGTTCGTCGCCGTCGGCGTCGCAGAAATAGGTGCGACAGCCGAGCGGGCGGACGGGATGGATCGTGCACTTGCCGCCGGCCTGGAACCCGCAGCGCCCGTCCCGCTCCGGCGGGAGGCGGTCCAGCCCCTCCCGCTCGAGGATGAGCGCGAGCTCGAGTGTGCTCAGGTAGAGCCGAAAACCGTGTGCGGCCAGGTCGCAGCATTCGCCGCAGGCGCGGCAGGCGTAGCCCAACCCGGCCAGCTCGGCGTCGAGCTCGGCGTACACCGCCTCCACCCGGTCGAGGCAGGCGGGCGGGACCTCAGCTTCGGGCGAGTCGAGCATCGATCTCCGAGCGCATCTCTTCCGGGACGGCCGTCGAGTCGGCCATCTTCTGCAGCGCCTCGCGGGCGCCGGGCGCCCCGTTCCGAAGAGCCTTGTACAGGACGCTGGCGATGGCGCCGCGCAGCTTTGCCGCCTCGTCCGTCGGCCCCAGGTGCCGCCGGGCGCCGATCGTCCCCAGGCAGCCGGTCACCGTCGCGTCCACCTCGATCCGGTCGCCCGAGCCCCGGGCCATCCGCTCGAGCAGGTGGCGGGCGACAGCGGCCGCCAGCTCGCCCATCTGCTTCGACCGCTGGTCCTTCTCCACCAGCGGCGCCAGCACGCGGAGTACCGGCAGGACGTTCCCGCAGGCCACCAGCGCCGTCGCGATCTTCACCCGCGTCTCCCGGTCCGCGCTGGTGTCCAGCGCGATCGCGCCCAGGACCTCGGCCAGCTTCAGCGTGTTCCCCGGCCCCCAGACCAGCCGCCAGCTCGACGCCTCGCGCCACTTCGCGATCAGCGCCCCGACCAGCCGGTCCCGGAGCGCCGCCGACCCCGCGTGGGTGCACACGTTGCGCAGGCCGTCGAGCAGGATGGGAATCATGTCGGTGTACGCCGCCGCCTCGTTCCCCGCGATGAAGATCGTCTTCTCCCCGCCGGTAAACCGCTTCGACTGCATCTCGGGCAGCTCGACCTCCAGCAGCCGGAGCAGCGACTCGGCCACCTCGACCCGCGTCTCCAGCGCCACCTCGGGGCTCGACGCCAGCCGGCCCAGGCCCTCGAGTAGGCCGAACGAGTAGGGCTCCTTGCCCACGCGGACCCGCAGCCCGCGGGCGACCCGCCGCACCGTCTCCGCGGGCATCGCCCGGCTCGTGCACATCCGGCCGATGCTCGCCGCCAGCGCGTCCCGGTCCGGGAACCCCCGGTCGAGCAGCCGGATGCAGGTCTCCAGGGCGCGGACCGCGCGGTTCGACTGCCGCTCGCCCGTCGCGTGCAGCCGGGCCACCAGCCCGCCCAGCACCCGGGCCGCACTGACCCGCTCCCGGTCCCGCACCCCCTCGGTCACCAGCTCGAGCATGGGGTCGATGGCGGCGGGGCCGAGCTTGTAGATCATGTCCTCGATCCCGCCCACGCTCCGCGGGCCGCCGAACTCGTGCACGTGCTGAATCAGCTCCGTCGCGATCTCGACCTTCAGCGACTCGGGCAGCCCCCGGTCCGACAGCGCCTCGCAGTCCAGCAGCGCCGCGCGCGTCGTCCGCGTGCCCGTCTTCAGCAGGTCGAGAAACGCCCGGGCCACCGCCTGCTTCGTCTCGGCCGGACACTCCCGCTGGCTGGCGATCTGGTCCAGGACCCGGAGCAGGAAGATCCTCTGCTGCTTCCGCGCCTCGCCGAGCGCCTCGAGCAGCACGTCCACGATCCCGGGGCCCCAGCGGATGAGGCAGTTGGCGATGGCGAGACAATCGGTCTCCGGCTCCGAGGCCGCGAGAATCTCGTCGGCCATGCGGCGGGCCAGGTCCGCCCGGCGCGCCTCGGGGACCGGCAGGCTGCCGAACGCGCCGAAGAGGACGCGGCGAGCCTCGGGCTCGGGCACGCGGTCGATCTCCGATTCCAGCGCCTCGCTCGTCTCGGCCGGCGCCTCGCGCCCCAGGCGGGCGAGGACGTGTCGCACCGGCCGGGACAGATGGACCGGCCGGTCGGTGAGCTGCTCGCCGAGGAGCGAGACCGCGCCCGCGAGCTGGTCGGGGTTCCGCGCCAGCACGGGCGCCGCCGGCCCGATCGACTCGATCAGCTCGCGCCGCGCGTCGGCCGGCACGTCCGCGGCGAGCGTGCCCGCCACGAGGGTGAGCACCACGCTCACCTCGCCCGGCCGCGAGTCGGCGGCCAGCCGGCCCATCCGCCGGGCCGCGCCGATCCGCTGCTTGTCGCTCCCCGTCACCAACAGCCGGGCCTCGCGGGCGATGTCCGGATTCAGCCCCAGCGGCACCAGCGCCTTGATCGCCTCCAGCCGCACCTCGGCGTCCCGGTCAGAGAGCGCCCCGAGCAAGACCGCGCCCTTCTCGCCCGTGGTGCCCGGGGCCAGGACCAGGCGCCGGATCGCCGTGATCCGCTCCCGCGGCTCGGCACTGGTGAGCACGGTCAGCTTGAGCCGCTTGACGTCCTCGGACGAGAACAGGTCTTCGAGCTCGGCGGCGCGGGCGGGCGACGAGACCGACTGGGGGGTGAGCGCCGGCAGCTCCGTCTCGTCCAGGGGCGCCGTCCGCCCGGCGGCCCGGCCGAACGCGATCGTGCGCCACGTCCGCTTGGGCACGACCTGGAGCGTCGCGGCGCGGCCGCTGATGCCCAGGGTCTCGCGAATGGACTGGAGCTTCTCGGTGGTGAGCGCCCCGGCGGCGGCGCGGGTGCGCGGCGAAGTGAGGAGCTGGGCGACGCCCTCGTCCGAGCCGGCCGCGCGGGCGACGTCCTCGGTCACGTCGACCTTCGCCTCGTTCAGCCGCTCGATCCGCCGGGCGACCGTCTCGGGCAGGTCGTACCGATCCACGAGCGTCGTCGCGCTGAGCCGAATCCCCTTCGGCACACCAGGCCTCCATCACACGAACCGGTCGCGCTCATCATATCACCGGCGGGCGGGCGCCTCAACTGTCAGGTCGCCCCGGGCGGGGGTCAGGCGTGGACGTCGGCGGAGCCGGCGAGGCGCTTGAGCGGGCCGACGAGGCGGCGGTCGATGGTGGCGGCGATCTCGACCTTCCCGTCGCGGACCGTCTCGTCGATCACGCTGGCGTTGCCGCGGAGGAATGCGATCAGCTTGCCCTGGCCCACCGCGGCCGAGACGCGGACCTCGGTGTACCGGCTCGACATCCGCTCGGCGACCTGCTCGCGGAGCTCGCCCAGCCCGTCCCCGGTGACCGCGGAGACGACGATGCGGTCCGGATGCCCATCCTGAAGCAGGGTCAGCCGGGCCGGGTCCCGGACCGCGTCCGCCTTGTTCAGGAGGGTGAGGCAGGGCCGGTCGGCGCACTCGAGCTCCTCGAGCACGTCGTGGACGCTCTCCATCTGTTCCTCGACGCGCGGGTGGCTGGCATCGGCGACGTGGAGCAGCAGGTCGGCCTGCGTGGCCTCTTCGAGCGTGGCGTGGAACGAGGCGACGAGGTGGTGGGGGAGCCGCCGAATGAACCCCACCGTGTCGCTCAGCACCGCGTACTGGTTCTTCTTGACCTCCCAGCGGACCGACTTCGTGTCGAGCGTGGCGAAGAGCTGGTCCTCGACCAGCACGCCCGCGCCGGTCAGGGCGTTCAGCAGGGTCGACTTGCCCGCGTTGGTGTATCCGATGAGCGAGAGGGTGTAGCTGCGGCGCGAGGCGACCTGCCGCTCCTTTCGCTCCTGGATGGTCTCGAGCTGGTGCTTGAGCTTGTCGCGTCGGCGTCGGACGAGCCGCCGGTCGGTCTCGAGCTGCTGCTCGCCGGGGCCGCGGGTCCCGATCGCACCCTCGGGCCGCTCGAAGTGGGTCCACATGCCCACGAGCCGGGGCATCATGTATTCGAGCTGGGCGAGTTCGACCTGGAGCTTCGCCTGGCGGGTCCGGGCGTGGATGGCGAAGATGTCGAGGATCAGCTCGCTGCGGTCGACGACTTTCACGTCGAGCAGTTGTTCGAGGTTGCGGACCTGGGCCGGGCTGAGGTCGTGGTCACAGATGACGGTGTCGGCGTCGGTTCGGGCGACGAGCGCGCGGACCTCCTCGGCCTTGCCCGAGCCGATGTAGGTGGACGCGTTGAAGTGCGGCGCCCGCTGGGTCACCTTGTCGACGATCTCGCCGCCGGCCGTTCTCGCGAGCTGTTCGAGCTCGCTCAGCGGGTGGTCGAGGTCGTACGCCTCGCCCGGCGTGATCAATCCGAGCAGGATGACCCGCTCCTTGCGGGGCCTGAGGTCGATTCGTCGGCGTTCTTTCATCATAGAAGAGCCGCGGCCACTACATTGATTATACGATCCCCGCGCGCGGAGTCAAACTTCGCGGGAGAGCAGGACGACCCCGTTCGCTTCGCATGAACTGTCAGGCTGTCTAACGGACGCCCGGTGGAGCAGGCATTCTTGCCTGCTGCGTGGCAGACAGGAATGTCTGCCCCACCGTTCTGTTATTGGTCCCTGTATGGATAATGGAACGCGGGGGACCCTTCTTGAAAGAAGGTTTCCCCCGCACCCCCTCCAAGAACTTCTGTGGAAATGCGGTCCACAGACCGCATTTCCCCGAAGTTTTGAGGAAGAGGGGGCCCGGGGAGAAAGCCGCTTTTTCAAAAGGGGGTTCTCCCCGGTGTTTCTTTGGCAGTACATGGTTCAATAATCCCCGATCCAGCGCTTGACCACCTTGCCCGACGGGTTGCGCGGGAGGGCGTCCACGATGTCGACCCGATGCGGCACCTTGAAGCTCGCCAGGCGCTCGGCACAGTGCCGGCGCACCCCCGCCGACGTCGCATCCGCTCCCTTGTTCAGCACGACGACCGCCCGGACCAGCTCGCCGAACACGTCGCTCGG
This sequence comes from Planctomycetota bacterium, assembly GCA_046483085.1. Lineage (GTDB taxonomy): Bacteria > Planctomycetota > PUPC01 > PUPC01 > PUPC01 > JAWODX01. The sequence continues at coordinate 818 of JAWODX010000567.1, read as the reverse complement.
CATCCCGACCACGGCGGCCTCGCGGACGGCCGGGTGCGAGCAGAGCACGTTCTCCACCTCGACCGGGTAGACGTTCTCGCCCCCGACGATGATCATCTCCTTCTTCCGGCCCTGGAGGAACACGAACCCGTCGTCGTCGATCCGCGCGGCGTCGCCGCTCCGGAACCAGCCGTCGGCGAAGAACGCCTCCGCCGTCGCCTCCGGCCGGTTCAGATAGCCCTTGAAGATGTTCCCGCCCCGGATGCACAGCTCGCCCACCTCGTTCGGCCCGAGCGGCCGGCCCGCGTCGTCGGCGATCTTGAACTCCACCCGCGGCACCGGCTTGCCGATTGACGCGGCGTGCGAGATCGCGTGCTCCGGATCGAGCGAGCTGGCGATCGACGTCGTCTCCGTCAGGCCGTAGAAGTTCATCAGGTCCGCCGCCGGGAACCGGTCGCCCAGCGCCCTGATCGTGTCGATCGGCATCGGGGCGCCGCTGTAGGCGATGAGCCGCAGGTGCCCCAGGTCCATCGCCTCGATGCCCGGCAGGCCGGCCATCATGATATACGTGGTCGGCACGCCCAGCAGCGTGGTCGCCTTGTGCTTCTCGATCAGCCCGAGCTGCTCGGCCGGGCTGGGGCTGGCGGTGATGACGACGCTCGTCCGGTGGCGGATCGCCGCCGGCAGGACGGTGTTCAGCCCGGTCACGTGGAAGAGGACGACCGCCAGCAGGTGCCGGTCGTCCGGCCGGAAGCCCATGCCCAGCTCGGCCGACTCGGCGTTGAACGCCACGTTCCCCTGCGTGATCATCGCCCCCCTCGGCCGGCCGGTCGTGCCGC